>CAWEHT010000096.1:0-4414 GCA_963808455.1 uncultured Chloroflexia bacterium
ACCTCGATACCGGCACGCTCGGGGGCCGGCGCTTCGGCCAGCCAGATGAGGGTCTCGATGGCCTCCAGCTGGCAGAAGTAGAAGCGGCGGCCCTCGAACGTCTCGGGGTCCTGCCAGTGTTCCAGCAGGCGCTTGCTGATGCCGGTCACGCCCGGATAGCCGGCCTCGCGCCAACCCTTGATGCGCGGGCGAACCTGGTTCACCAGCGGGATCTCGACGAAGATGCCGGGGTCGTCGAACGCTTTCGAGGTCTCGGAGGCCACGACGTAGCCGGCCGGGCGGCGCCCATCTTGCAGCGAGAAGAGCTTGGTGACGGGGTCGTAGTGCCAGTGGCGCTGCGGCTCAACGTAGGGCGAGTTGACTATCAGGCGGTCTATCGTGGTCTGTGCCATCAGAGGTTCCGCCAGCGTCTTTCAATCATTCGTGGAGTACCTCCAGCTCCAGCGCCTTGATGCTCTCGATGCCGCGGTCGTCGACGATCTTCACGGCGATGCGGTGGTGCGGGCCGGCGGCGAACGGCAACGATGTCGTGCCGCGGTAGGCTTCAATCAGCTCGGGGTCTATCTCGGCTTTGAGGACCCGCGCCAGCCGCGCCCAGCCCTCGTCGTCGCCTGCGATCGGGAAGAAGACCTGCCGCGGGTAGAGGCTGCGGCCGTCGTAGTCGGTGTCGAGGAGCCAAACGGCAATCTTGTCGGACCCGCCCGATTCCAGGTCGCCGGTCCTGGTGTTGTAGTAGTCGAAACCATGCACCGAGACGCGGTAGTTGCCCCCGCCCTGGCCGATGCGCTCCAAGGTCACATCGGGTTGGCCGATGAGCCAGAACGACTCGTTGGCCGCCCGTTTCTTCTTCAGGTCCTCGGTCTGCAGGTCGGCGTTCATCTGCGCCTTGAGCAGCGTCACGCCCGGCCACCTGGTCTCGTCGATGTCCCTGGCGGCATCGGGGTCGAACTGAAAGGCAGCGAACACCACCAGCTTCGGCTTCGGGACGAGGGTGGCGGCCTCCTGCACGGCCAGCTCCACCTGGCGCTTGTCCAGCGGGGCGTGCTCCGGGCCGAAGGCGATGACGGCGCGCAGCGGCACGTAAGCCGGCGCCCCCTCTTTCACCGAGGCAGCCCCCTCGGCGCTGGGGCGGGTCTCGCCGTTGGCGTGCAGCCAGCGGCAGCCGGGCAGCGGCTCCAGCCGGGCGAAGCGGATGTGCTGGCCGGCCTTGCCGCGGATGCCGGTGCGCAGCAGCTCGTCGCGCCATTCGCCCTGGCGAAGGGTCTCGCCGGAACGTGCTACCGAGGCATCGGCGGCCTGCCCCCTGGCCTCGCCCTCGCCGCGTGGCGGCAGCAGGTCGTCCACCGGCTTCACGGTAGGCGCCGGCACGGCCTCGACCGTGAACGGGCCGCTGACGCGCACTTTGGTAGTGTCCACGTAAGGCTGGTCGTACAGCGTCTCGGTGGCGGGCGGCTCGTTGTTGGCGATGGACTTCAGCGTGATGTGCGGCACGGTCCTGTAGCGGAAGCCGCTGCCCACGCCTTCGTCCGGGTGCGCCAGCTCGTAATAGTCGTAAGCCGCGGTCATCAGGCGCTGCTTGGCGAGCGTGAGCGCGACCCGCGAGGTGTCGCAGGTAATCCAGCGCCGGCCCCACTGCTCGGCCACGAACGCCGTGGTGCCGCTGCCGCAGGTCGGGTCGAGCAGCAGGTCGCCGGGGTCCGTCGTCATCAAGACGCACCGCTGTATGACCTTCATGGTGGTTTGCACTACATAATACCTCTGCTCAGCATACCCGCCGGTGACTGTATCTCCCCAGAAGTTGTTGTAACGAAAGAAGGGAAAATCATCGGCAAAACGCCTGTAGCTGAGCGTCGAGCCGTACGCCTCGAGCCGGTCGGCTTCAACCAGCCGACGCAAGCCCTCCTTGGACGTTTTCCAACCGCCGCCGCCCGGCGAGTACCTAGCGCCCTCAAACACGAAAGGATCGGCGCTCTCGCCGGCTGAGGAAGTGGACGTAAGGTTATCCCGCCTGTACACCTTGGAACCGGCGGGCAGGCGCTTCCAATCCCCAACCTCCTCTACGGTCATCCTTCGGTGAGTTCCATCTGGGGTCCGCATGTAATTGTAGTTTACCCACCCCTCGCCGGCCCTCGGGAGATACAGCTCTCGATACTTAACCCGGCCGGCATCTCTCGCGTACCAAACCAGGTAATCATTGGTCTTGGCAAGGACCTTGGTGCCTCCAGCGGGACTACCCGCACCAGTGGTCTTCTGAAACGTGATGAGATTAGCGAAGTTGTCTACCCCGAATACTTCATCCATCAGTTCCCGCACGTGATGCACGTTCTCGTCGCTGATTTGCACGAACACGCTGCCGCTCTCCGTTAGCAGCTCGCGCGCCAGCAGCAGCCGGTCGCGCAGGTACGTCAGATAGGAATCGATCCCCAGTTCCCAGGTGTCGCGGAAGGCGCGGATCTTGCTCGGGCTCGGCGGTCAGGTCCTCGTCCCTGCCGTCCTTGACGTCGCGCTTGTTCACGAAGGGCTGGAAGTTGGAGCCGTACTTGATGCCGTAGGGTGGGTCGATGTAGACCATCTGCACCTTGCCGGCCATGCCCTCCTTTGCCAGCAGGCTGTTCATCACCAGCAGGCTGTCGCCGGCCACCAGCCGATTGCTCCAACCGTGCGGATGGCGGTAGAAGTCGATGGCATCGCGCATCGGAGGGTTCTCGGAGGCGGTCTCGAAGAGCGAGAGCTGTGTCGCCGCATCGGGCTCGGGCGCGCGGCGCACGGCCTCCACGATGGTCAGCGGGTCGATCCGCTCGTGCACGTGCAGCGACACGGTGGGGACTTCGAAGGAGGTGTGTTCGGCCTTGCCCGCCCACACGAGCTGCGGGTCGAGGTGCGGGTCGTAGGCGTAGGTCTGCTTGGCGGAGTCGGGGTCAGTGTCCGGCGTGACCAGCCCGATGGGCGGATTGTTGAGCCGTTCCTTGTCAGTGTGCTCGTAGGACTCGATGAGGGGTCCGTCAGCCTTCTTGGTGCGGGGCATGGCAACTCCTTTGGCGCGCGACCATGTTGCAACACGGATTATGCTCCCGGCCCGCTGCCCTGTCAACCCCCGGTGAGCCCAGGCCCCGGCGCGGGGTGTTGGCGGTCACCCTCTTCCCGGGGGCCGGCCGGCCCCCAGGACCAGCTCGTGCTACTTGCTTTTGCTGGGGGCCGGCCGGCCCCCAGCAAAGAAAGGGGCGCGGGCCTGTCGGGGCCCGACAGGGCCCGCTAGCTGGCCGGCCGGCTTGGCCGGTCCCGCGCGAACTCGACGAAATACTGCGGCTGGCCCTCAGGGTCCTTGATGGCAAAGACCTTGCCGAAAGGCATCTGCCGCAGCGGGACGCTGACCTCCGCCTTGCGAGAAAGATCGCCAAAAGCCGCATCGGCATCGTCAACGATCCAGTAGATTTCGCGATCGCGGGTGCCACTCATGGGCTCGTCGCCGGCGAGCGCGAAGTTCTCGAACTGCACGAAGGTTGGGTCGAACCGCTCGACCTCGAGGCCGAGCACGTCGACGTAGAAACGTTTGGCCGCCTCGATGTCTGTCACGTATTCCAGGACGAATCCGAACCTTGCGTTATGGCTCATGCTGCTTGCCCTTTCCGGCCCCGTGCCTGCGGGGGGCCTGACACGGTTACTTTTATGTGCCGTCCTGCCGGCTCCCCAGGCGAGGGCCACCCTTTCAAGAAACCCCTGGTACGGATTCTTCGCTGTGGCGCGTCGTTGACAGGCCATGTTGGCACGGCCGAGCTTTGCACTGCGGTCAGAATGACAGTCCGTGGGTTTTTTGGGTGCCAGATGACCGCCCGCGGTCATGAACGTCTCCTGAGGAGCCGACGGCATATCAATCGCCGCGCAGCGCCTTCTCGATGCGCTCCATCACGTCGCCGGTGAGCTTCGGCACCACGTCCAGCGCCGCCAGGTTTTCGCGCAGCTGCTCCACGCGGCTGGCGCCGGTGATCACCGTGCTCACGTCAGGGTTTTTCAGACACCACGCCAGGGCCATCTGCGCCAGCGTGCAGCCGAGATCGGCAGCCACCGGCCCCAGCCGCCCACGCGACCTGCAGCCTCTCCGGCGCCAACGCGCGCTCCTTGAGCCAGGCGAGGTCGGGCAGCGCCAGGCGCACGCCCTCGGGCAGCCCGTGGTTGTACTTGCCGGTCAGCACGCCCGAGGCGAGGGGGCTAAAGATCGTCGCGCCGAAGCCGAGCTGGTCGAACACCGGCGCCAGCCTGACCTCGACGTTCTCACGCTCCAGCAGGTTGTACTGCGGCTGCTCCATCGAGGGGGGCGTCAGCCCGTACTGGCGGGCAATGCCGTCCGCCCGCATGATGTCGGCGGCGCTCCACTCCGAGGTGCCCCAGTAAAACGCCTTGCCCTGCTTGATCAGGA
>CAWEHT010000097.1:0-13545 GCA_963808455.1 uncultured Chloroflexia bacterium
GAGTACCTGGACTCGGAGAAGTACGAGATCAGGACCTGGGACATCGACCGTCCTGATAGCCTGCGCGATCTGATCGTCGAGTCAACCTGATCCGGCGCGACAACCCGGCTTTTCGGGCCAACCACAACTTGCGCTTCCACGAAGTCGACAACGAGCAGATCATTGCCTATTCCAAGAGCAACGCCGACCGGTCGAACGAAGTGCTGGTGGTGGTCAATCTCGACCCGCACTACAAACAGTCCGGTTTTATCACGCTGCCATTGGAAGAGTTGGGCCTTGACGCTCGCCAACCGTATCAGGCGCACGATCTCCTGACCGATGCGCGCTATCTGTGGCACGGCACGCGCAACTACGTGGAGCTGAACCCGCAGACCGTGCCGGCCCACATCTTCGTCATCCGGCGGCGTGTGCGCACCGAGCATGACTTCGACTACTATCTGTGATCGCGGAGGACTTATGAGCGTTCTGACCCTCATCCTCGCCGGCGGGCAGGGAAGCCGCCTGAGCATCCTGGGCGAGAAGCGCGCCAAACCCGCAGTCCCGTTCGCAGGCAAATACCGCATCATCGATTTCCCGCTGTCCAACGCCGTCAACTCGGACCTCTACCGCATCGTCGTGTTGACACAATATCGGCCGCACTCACTGATGCAACACATCGGCATCGGCGAGCCCTGGGACCTCAACCGCCGCTGGCCCAACGGCGTCCAGATGTGGCAGCCCTACCGCGGGCGCAAGGACCAGGATTGGTATCGCGGCACGGCAGACGCGCTGTACCAGAACCGCAACTTCATCGCCGAGGCCGCCTGCGAGCAACTGCTGGTGCTCTCCGGAGACCATATCTACAAACAGGACTTCCGCCCTTTGCTCCGTTTCCACGAGGCGAAGGGCGCCGACCTGACGGTGGCGGTGATGCATGTGCCCCACGTGGAGGTGCATCGTTTCGGCATCATGGATGTCAACGCAGATGACCGGATCACAGCCTTCACCGAGAAGCCCAAGAAGTCGGAAAGCACGCTGGCGTCGATGGGCATCTACGTCTTCAACACCCGCTTCGTCTTGAGAAGGCTGGAGCAGGACGCCCACGATGAAGCCTCCGACCACGATTTTGGCAAGAACATCATTCCGAAGATGGTGCAATGCGATAAGGTGTTTGCCTATCCTTTCGCCGGCTACTGGGTCAACGTAGGGACGGTGCAGGCCTATTGGGAGACGAATCTGGCCCTGGTCGACGAGCAGCCGGCCCTCGACCTCAACGATCCCGGCTGGGTGATCCACACCCGCTCGGAAGAGCGGCCGCCGGTCAAGCTGGGGCCGGGCGGGGGGTCGCGCGACAGCCTGGTCTCCAACGGCTGCATCATCAACGGGACCGTGATCCACAGCGTCCTCTCGCCCGGTGTCTGCGTGGAGAGGGGCGCCGTAGTGCGTGATTCGGTGATCATGAACGACACGACCATCAGAGCGGGAGCAACGGTGGATTGCTGCGTGCTGGACAAGGAGATCGAGATCGGCCCGGAGGCGCGCGTGGGCGGTGGTGATGATGACAACGCGGCCAACTTGCTCGAACCGGCGAACATCAACACAGGCATCACGATCGTCGGCAAACGCGCCCGCATCCCGGCGCAGGCCATCATCGGCCGGAACTGCCGTATCGATGCCAACACCACACCCGATGACTACCACCAGCTGCAGGTCCCAAGCGGGACGACCATCAGCCAGCACGAACAGGTTATGGATGACATCGACTAATTGACGCACAGAAAGGAGAACTCTCATGGCTAGGATCGCAATCCATGGTTTCGGTCGCATTGGACGGTCTCTGATGAAGGCGGCATTCAAGAACAACTTGTTCGTCCCGGTGTCCATCTCCGATATCAAGGACGTCCCGACCCTGGCGGCGCTGTTCGAGGTCAACTCCAACTACGGCCGCTGGCACGAAGAAGTCACCACCAAAGATAATTGCTTCGTCATCGGCGGCCGCGAGATCCCCTACTTCGACTCGATGAAATCCTTGCCGGATTGGAAGGCGCTCGGCGTCGATCTGGTGATCGACTGCACTGGCCGGGCCACGACTCGCCCGGCGCGCGCTGGCCCATCTGGACGCCGGCGCCAAACGCGTCCTGGTCAGCGCGCCGAGCAAGAAGGCAGACGACTGCGACGCGGTGCTGCTGCCGGGCATCAACCTCGATCAGTTCGACCCGGAAAAGCACAAGATCGTCAGCATGGCGAGTTGCACAACCAACGCCCTGGCTCCGGTTGTGAAGGTCGTGATCGAGAATTTCGGCATCAAGTACGGCCTGTTCTCGACGGTCCATGCCTACACCAATACCCAATCGCTCACCGACCAGCCGATGAAGGATCGTCGAGATTCGTGGGCCGCGGCCGAGAACATCATCCCCTCCTCGTCCGGAGCGGCACGCGCACTCGCCTTCATCTGGAAGGGCCTGAAGATCACCGGCAAGGCCTACCGCGTGCCGACCCGCACCGGCAGCATCGCCGAGCTGAACCTGGTGACCGAGCGCCGGGTCACAGTCGAAGAGATCAACGACGCGTTCCGAAAGGCTGCCTCAGTCCCACCGCTCAAGGGCGTCATGGGCGTACTGGAGGAGGAATGGGCCTCATCCCGTATCGTCGGCGACCCGCATTCGTCCGTTATCGACCTGCCATTGACCGCAGTTCAGGAAGAACTGCTTTCGGTCGCCGCCTGGTACGACAACGAGATGGGCTACTCGACTCGCCTGGCCGAGACGGCGGCCCGGATCGCGGTTTAGGGGAGAAGGAGCCTGCATCATGAACGAACGCAAAGGTACCAACAAGGTCGGGCTCATCGGCACAGGCATGGTCGGAGGCTCTTTCGCCTATTCGCTGATGCAGCACGGCCTGGCGAACGAGCTGGTGCTCATCGATGCGGACGCTGCGCGCGCGCCGAAGGCGAGATGATGGATCTCAACCATGGCATGCCCTTCGTGCGACCGATGCGAATCATCGCCGGCGACTATTCTGACCTGGCCGATGCCGAACTGATCGTGATCTGCGCTGGCGTGAGCCAACGCCCGGGACAGACCCGGCTGGAGCTGCTGCGGACGAATGCCGGCATCTTTCGGGACATCGTGCCCAAGATCAGCGCCGTGAATCAGGACGCCATCATCGTCGTCGCCACCAACCCGGTGGATATCTTGACAAAGATCACTGCGCAGATTATCGGCCTGGATACCTGTCGGGTGATGGGTTCCGGGACGGCGCTCGACACAGCGCGCCTGCGCTACATGCTGGGCGTGCATTACGGCGTGGACTCGCGCAGCGTCCACGCCTACGTTGTCGGCGAGCACGGCGATAGCGAGCTAGCGCTGTGGCGCCTGGCCAATATCGCGGGCGTGCGCCTGGCCGACTTCGTCGGCGCCAACGGGCAGGGCTACGACCAGGCTGCGCTCGACCGGATCTTCGATCAGACCCGCAACGCGGCCTACGAGATCATCCAGCGCAAGAAGGCGACCTACTACGCCATTGGCCTCGGCCTGCTGTCGATTGTGGAGGCCGTCTTACGCGACCAGCATACGGTGATGACCGTCTCCAGTCCGTTGTTTGGGCAGTACGGGGTGAGCGATATTTCGATCAGCATGCCGGCGATCGTCGGCAGGAGCGGGGTCGAGAAAGTGCTCAACCTGCCCCTGAGTGAGGCTGAACTGGCGGCATTCCAAAGCTCGGCGCAGACGTTGAAGGACCGGTTAGCCGAGGTAAGCTGAGGCGGCATGATCAAACCTTTGGTCAACAATCCGTCCCTGCTGCCATTCGTGATCGCGGCCGTCAGCTGTCCACGCTGAGAAGGAGCAACTATGAGTCTGCACCCGCTGGCCGGTAGGCCGGCTCCACGCTCCATGCTGGTCAACGTGCCGGGGCTTGTCTCCGCGTACTACACCCACAAGCCCGACCCGAGCGATCCCGCGCAGCGGGTGGCCTTCGGCACCTCCGGGCACCGAGGCTCTTCGCTGCACAACAGCTTCAATGAGGACCACATCCTGGCGACCTGCCAGGCGATCTGCGAGCACAGGCAGGCCCAGGAGATCACGGGGCCCCTGTACATCGGGATGGACACCCATGCCCTGTCCGAGCCGGCCCTGGCTACGGCCATCGAGGTGTTCGCGGGTAACGAGCAGGAGATTGTGGTGCAGGCCGGTCTCGGCTACACGCCGACGCCGGTCATCTCACACGCGATCCTGAGCTACAACTGCGACAAGGCCTCTGGGCTGGCTGACGGCGTGGTGATCACGCCCTCGCACAACCCGCCTGACGACGGAGGGTTCAAGTACAACCCACCGGAGGGCGGGCCGGCGCCCACCGAAACCACCCGCGCGATCCAGGACCGCGCCAACGAGATCATAGGGAATGGCCTTCGGGAGGTCAAGCGCTGGCCGCTGGCGCGGGCTATGAAAGCGGAGACCACCCATGAGCGTGATTACATCGCGCCTTACGTGGCGGACTTGCGCAACGTCATCGACGTCCCCGCCATCGTCCAGGCCGGGCTCAAGATCGGGGTTGACCCATTGGGAGGCGCCAGCGTGGCCTTTTGGCAGCCGATCGCCGAGATGTACCGGCTCAACCTCGAGATCGTCAACCCCTATGTGGACCCGACCTTTGCCTTCATGACGGTGGATCACGACGGGAAGATCCGCATGGACTGCTCTTCTCCTTATGCCATGGCCGGCCTGATCGGCCTCAAAGACCGGTTTGACATCGCCTTCGGCAACGACGCAGACTGCGACCGGCACGGCATCGTCACGCGCAGCGCCGGGCTCATGAACCCGAACCACTACCTGGCCGTAGCCATCTGGTACCTGTTCCAACACCGGCCTGAATGGGGCAAAAACGTCGCTGTCGGCAAGACGCTCGTCTCGAGCTCGATGATCGATCGGGTAACGGCACATATCGGGCGGCGGTTGTGCGAGGTGCCGGTCGGGTTCAAGTGGTTCGTGGATGGGCTGCTGGACGGCTCGTTCGGGTTCGGTGGTGAAGAGAGCGCCGGGGCGTCATTCTTGCGCAAGGCGGGCACGGTTTGGACGACAGACAAGGATGGGGTTATTCTGGATCTCCTGGCCGCCGAGATCACCGCGGTTACGGGACGCGATCCCGGGGAGCAGTACCGGAAGTTGGCCGATCAGTTCGGCGATCCGGCCTACGAGCGCATGGATGTGGCCGCCACACCGGCCCAGAAACAGGCGCTCGAGCGCCTCTCGCCTGACATGGTCTCGGCAGAGGAGCTGGCCGGCGAGAAAATCGTGGCCAAGCTGACCAGCGCGCCCTACAACAATGCGCCGATCGGCGGGCTAAAAGTGGTCACAGCCAATGGCTGGTTCGCGGCCAGGCCGTCCGGCACCGAGGATATCTACAAGGTCTACGCCGAGAGCTTCAAGGGCGCCGCTCATCTGCAGGCAATCTTCGGCGAGGCGCAGGCCATCGTGGCTGCGGCTTTCAAGGCTGCAGGACTGTAACCGGCACTGCCGTGGGGGGAGCGTCCACGCCTTGGTTGACGAAAGGGAAACACATGGAATACAGTGTTATGCTGATCCAGCAGAAGAAGAAAATCGCCCTGGTAGCACACGACAACAAGAAGCAGGATCTCCTGGACTGGGCGAGATGGAACAAGAGTCTGCTGATCGAACATGAGTTGTACGCTACCGGCACAACGGGTAAGCTTCTGGAGCAAGTGCTGGGGACCACGGTCCATAAGTTTCAGAGCGGACCGTTGGGTGGAGACCAGCAGATTGGCGCTAAGATCGCTGAGGGCATCATCGACTTCATGATCTTTTTCTGGGACCCTCTTTCACCGCAGCCCCACGACACCGATGTAAAAGCCCTGCTGCGGATCGCCGTAGTGTGGAACATCCCGGTGGCCTGCAACCGCGCCTCCGCAGATTTCATGATCTCGTCGACCTTGATGACCGGCGAATACGAACGCCTGGTGGCTGATTATGCCCCTTACCGGGAGCGACCTGTCGAAGCGTTGGTCACAGAGGAGCTGAGTGAGTCAGGACTTGAAGCGGAGCCGACGAATGGATCAAGCGACAACAGCTCCTCCGGCACAGCCGTGGCTTGACGGCCACAACGACAAAGGCAGAGAGACGATGTCCGAACCCCAGCCCGTCGCGATGGAACTCCACATTGCCCGCAAAGCGCTGGCCCGTTACCAGCTTGATGCCTCTCTGTTTTCCATCAGCGGGAACGCCGTGCTTGCCAACTTTCACGCAGCGCAGGTATTGGCGCAAAGAATCAACCAACAGCGCGACCTGGTCACTTTTCCAGAACAGGCCGTGAAAGCCGGCCAACTCAACGCCATGGGCTTGATCGACGAGATCCGGCGCCACGTGGTCTCCCTGTACCTCGAGCAGAAGAATGCCGCGGTAATGCGCGAAGCGCTTGATTGGCTGGACGAAAAACTCGGCCAGGACGTGGTTGAACGGCGCGTTGCGCACATTCGTGGCCGAGTACCCCCCGCTGGCCGTCTATCGGCTGGAAATCGATCCCGACGTCTACCTCACAGGAGAAACGGCCGGCGTTCCCAATCGCCAGATGCTGCTGGAAGAACTCCTCATGCATTGGCTGGACAACACCAATCCCGCCTCCTCGCCGTTCTCGGAGCTGTTCGACGACGCGATCCTGGTGAGGGAAACCTCCTATCTTCGCATCGTGCATAATCTGCGCCAGTTTCTGGACACCCAGCCCAAGTTTGGCCCTGAGGGGCAGAACCTGGCTGACATGCTCCGCAGCCCCGCGGTAGCGGTGCCCCTGTCCCTCTCCGGCCAACTGAACTATATCCGCGAGAAATGGGCCCCGCTGCTCGAGGGTTATGTCGAGCGCCTGCTTGGCAGCCTCGACTTGCTCAAGGAAGAAGAGAAGGTGACCTTCGCCGGGCCCGGTCCGGCCCAGGTGTTGGAGTTCGCCGGAGCGGGGGTTGAAGCCGAGTCCGAACGCTACAGCGCCGACCGGGACTGGATGCCCCGGCTGGCCCTGCTGGCCAAGAGCACCTACGTGTGGCTCAGCCAGCTATCGAAGCAATGCCGACGCCCGATCACCCGCCTCGACCAGATCCCGGACGAGGAACTCGACCGGCTGGCCCGTTGGGGCATCAGCGGCCTGTGGTTGATCGGGCTATGGGAGCGCAGCCGGGCCTCACAGCGCATCAAGCAACTGATGGGCAACCCCGAGGCGGTGGCGTCGGCCTACTCCTTGTTCGACTACGAGATTGCCGCCGACCTGGGCGGGGAAGCGGCTTACCGCGACCTGGCCGGGCGGGCCTGGCAGCGGGGCATCCGCCTGGCCAGCGACATGGTGCCCAACCACATGGGCGTCAACTCAAGGTGGGTCATGGAGCACCCAGAGTGGTTCGTCTCGCTGGATTATCGCCCCTTCCCCGCTTACAGCTTCACCGGGCCGGACCTTTCTTGTGACGAGCGCGTAGGTATCTTCTTGGAAGACCACTACTACGACCGATCCGATGCCGCTGTGGCCTTCCTGCGGGTAGATCGCCGGACAGGCAGCGAAAAGTTCATTTACCATGGCAACGACGGGACCAGCACGCCTTGGAACGATACCGCGCAGCTGGATTACCTCAACCCCGCAGCGCGCGAGGCCGTCATCCAGACCATCTTGCAGGTGGCGCGCAAGTTTCCCATCATCCGGTTTGACGCGGCTATGACGCTGGCCAAGCGACACATCCAGCGGCTGTGGTTCCCCGAGCCGGGCACCGGCGGCGCCATTCCCTCGCGCTCCGGCTATGGTATGACGAAAGCCCAATTCGACGCCGCGCTGCCTGGCGAATTCTGGCGTGAAGTGGTGGAACGAGCGGCACAGGAAGCGCCAGATACGCTGCTTCTGGCCGAAGCGTTCTGGATGATGGAGGGCTTTTTCGTCCGCACGCTGGGCATGCATCGGGTATATAACAGCGCGTTCATGAACATGCTGAAGGCGGAAGAAAACGCAAAATATCGCACTTCGATCAAGAACGTGTTGGAATACGATCCGGAGATCCTCAAGCGTTTCGTGAACTTCATGAGCAACCCCGACGAAGAGACCGCCGTGGCCCAGTTCGGCAAGGGCGACAAGTACTTCGGGGTTTGTACCTTATTAGTCACCATGCCGGGCCTGCCCATGTTGGGCCATGGCCAGGTCGAAGGCTTCGGCGAGAAGTATGGCATGGAGTATCGCCGTGCCTACCGCGACGAACAGCCCGATCCGGGCCTGGTCGCGCGGCACGAACGCGAGATCTTTCCTCTGCTGCGGCGACGCCACATTTTCGCCGAGGTTCGAAACTTCCTGCTGTACGACTTCTACACGCCCGAAGGGGAGGTCAACGAGGACGTGTTTGCCTACTCCAACTCCGCGGGGGAGTCATTGCAGGCGAGCGGAGAGCGCGGGCTGGTGATCTTCAACAACAAGTACGCCGAGGCCCGCGGCTGGAATCCGCACGTCGGCCGCATACTCGGCCAGGGCGGGGCAGGACTGCCGGCGCCTGTTGGCCCAGAAGACCCTTGGCGAGGGGCTGGGCCTGCATGCGGAGGCCCGCTACTTCTGCATCTTCCGGGATCACCTCACGGGCCTCGAATACCTGCGGGGCAGCCAGGGACTGTGTGACCAGGGCCTGTATGTGGAACTGGGAGCGTTCAAGTACCTGGTGTACCTGGACTTTCGCGAAGTCGAGGACGACGCGGCCGGGCACTACGCACAGTTGGCCGCCCATCTATGCTGCCATGGCGTGCCGAGCATCGAAGGTGCGTTGCGCGAGATGCTCGCGTCGCCCAAGGCAACCGAGCCTGCCGCCGGCGAGGCGCCCGCCGTGACGTTCCCGAGGGCCAGCGGCATCTTGCTGCACCTGACCTCGCTGCCGGGACGTTTCGGCATCGGCGATCTGGGGGAGGCCGCTTATCGCTTCGTCGACTTTCTGGCGGATGGCGGGCAGCGATACTGGCAGGTCATGCCCCTTGGCCCAACGAGCTACGGGGACTCGCCTTATCAGGCGCTGTCGGCGTTCGCCGGCAACCCCCTGTTGATCAACCTGGAGCGCTTGATCGAGGATCGCTGCCTGGCGTCCTGGGACTTCGATGGTGCGCCCGCCTTCGCGGACCATTTGGTCGATTATGGACAGGTGATCCAATTCAAAGGACGGCTCCTACGTCTCGCGTTCGAGAACTTCAGGGCCAACCCCGGCCACCCTCTCGAAGGCGAGTTCGCGGGCTTCATGGCGGACCATCATTCGTGGTTGGATGATTACGCGCTCTACGCGGCGTTGAAGGAGCACCACGACGGGGCAAGTTGGAACACATGGGAGGGCGGCGCAGGCATGCGCCAGCCGGCGGCCCTTGAACGCTGGCGGCAGACCCTGCACGATCAGATCCAGTTCCACCAATTCGTGCAGTTCCAGTTCGACCGGCAGTGGCAAAGGCTGAAAACTTACGCCAACGAGCGTGGCATCCACATCATCGGCGATGTCCCAATCTTCGTGGCATATGACAGCGCCGACGTCTGGGCGCACGCGGGGCTGTTTCACATGGACGCAGAGGGCAAACCGACGCTGGTCGCCGGAGTTCCACCGGATTACTTCAGCCCGACCGGCCAGTTGTGGGGCAATCCGCTCTACGACTGGGAAGCCATGGCAGGTGAGGGCTACGCCTGGTGGATCGCGCGCCTCAAGCGGGCGTACCAGCTGGCGGATATCGTGCGGTTGGATCACTTCCGGGGTTTCGAGTCATGCTGGGCGGTCCCGTCAGGCGAAGAGACAGCTGTTCATGGCGAGTGGCTCAAGGGCCCGGGTTACGCTCTGTTTCAGGCAGTCGAACGCGCCCTGGGGCCGGCGCGTTTCATCGCCGAGGACCTGGGGTTGATCACGCCAGAGGTCGAGGAGCTGCGGAAGAGATGCGCCTTCCCAGGCATGAAGGTGCTGCAGTTTGCCTTCTCGGGCGAGCCCACAAATCCCTATCTGCCGCACAACTACGAGCGCCAGTGCGTGGCCTATACCGGCACCCACGATAACGACACCACTCTAGGCTGGTACAATGCGATGGGTGACGAAGAGCGCTCGGCCGTCCGCCGTTACCTCGGCGGCTCTTGCGGTGAGCCGAACTGGGACCTGATCCGCCTCGCCCTGATGTCAGTTGCCGACACCGCCATCGTCCCGCTGCAGGATGTTCTGGGCCTCGGCAGCGAGAGCAGAATGAACACGCCCGGCCACGCGGGCGGCAATTGGGGCTGGCGTTGCACACAGGGCGCACTGACCACCGACCTGGCAGCCAGGCTCAAAAAGCTGACCGAGACGTATGGCCGGGCACAGCGCGTGCCCAGGCACGAGACAGATCTCGGGAAATAGCGATCGGAATCAATATATCGAGACAGCGCATGAACGGTTGAGCCCGGTGAGAAGGACCAGGCACGGCTATCTTACGAGGAGGCAGTCCGATGTCCACACTTCAAGATCTGTTACCACCTGGTGTGGTAGTAGGCGATGACGTACAGAGGGTCTTTGCCTACGCCAAGGCGCATCACTTCGCGTTGCCGGCCGTCAATTGTACGGGCACGAACACCGTCAACGCCGCCCTGGAGACGTCGTGCGAGCTGAGCGTGCCCATGGTGATCCAATTCTCCAACAGCGGCGCGGCGTTCTATGCCGGCAAGGGTCTCGGCAACACCGGCCAACGCGCTTCCATAGCCGGCGCCATCGCCGGGGCTACGCATGTGCATCAGCTCGCCGAGCTGTACGGCGCTCGCGTGCTGGTTCACAGCGACCACTGTGCCAAGAAGCTGCTGCCCTGGGTGGATGGCCTCCTGGATGCGGGTGAGGCCTACTACAGAGCTCATGACAAGCCCCTGTTCAGCTCACACATGCTCGACCTGTCAGAACAGCCCTTGCCTGAGAACGTCGAAACGTGCAAGCGCTACCTGGAACGGATGAGCAGGATGGGCATGACCCTCGAGCTGGAATTGGGCGTCACGGGCGGCGAAGAAGACGGGGTGGATAACACCGGCGTCAGCAGCTCTCGGCTCTACACTCAGCCGGAGGATGTGGCGTACGCTTACGAAGAGCTGATGAAAGTCAGCCCGCGCTTCACGATCGCAGCTGCCTTCGGCAACGTGCACGGCGTTTACAAACCGGGCAACGTGCAGCTGCGCCCGGTGATCCTGCATAACTGCCAGACCTATGTACAGGAGAAATTCGGCACGCCTGAGAGACCGCTCAACCTGGTCTTCCACGGCGGTTCTGGCTCGACCCTGGAAGAGATCCGCGAGGCCGTCTCGTATGGTGTGGTCAAGATGAACATCGACACCGACTTGCAGTGGGCACTCTGGGAAGGCATCAAGAACTACTACGTCACGAACGAAGGCTATCTGCAAGGGCAGATCGGCAACCCCAAAGGCCCCGACGAGCCGAACAAGAAGTTCTACGACCCGCGTGCCTGGTTGCGCGTGGGCGAGGAGAGTTTCAAGACCCGGCTGAAGCGCTCCTTCGAGGAGCTGACCGGCGCGCCGGCGTAGAAGCGACCGATGTTCGGGCTGGCTCCGGCCGGTTCATTGTCGCATCCATAGGGCCCTTTCATCATCTGGGAGGAGGCGAACATGCTTGACGGCGCGAATCCCCTGCCTGAGGTGCCGTCCCCGGCCAGGGCGCCACACGTCGTGCCTGGCGAGCGCCGGGCGGTGGGCAAACGGGCGCGCACTCAGGTGCCCAGGGAGGACCATGGCGCCTGGCAGGCACCGGCGGATCGCCCCGATCCGGTGGCGCTGTTAGAGGCGCAGGCGCAAGGCCGCATCCCCGAGCTCATGCCGATCCGCTACGGGCGCATGGTGAGTTCGCCCTTCGCGTTCTGACCGAGGCGGGGCGGCTATCATGGCTGCGGACCTGGCCAGGACGCCCGTCTCCGGGCTGCACACCCAGATCTGCGGCGATGCCCATCTATCCAATTTCGGCGGGTTCGCGTCGCCCGACCGAGACCTTGTCTTCGACATCAATGATTTCGACGAGACGCTCGCCGGCCCCTGGGAATGGGATGTCAAACGTCTGGCGGCCAGCCTCGAGATCGCCGCGAGGGGACGCGGGTGCAGCGAGCGAGAATGCCGGCCGCTCGTCCTGGCCGCGGTGGCCGCCTACCGGCTGGCCATGCGCGAGTTCGCCGCGTGCTGCCGAACCTGGCCGTCTGGTATGCGCGGCTGGACATGGCCGGCGTCCGGCAACGCTGGGGGCGCGAACTGCAGCCTGCGGAGCTGGCGAACCTCGAGCAGGAGTTTTCTGCACCCCAGGGTCGCGATAACCTGCGGGTCTACGAGAAACTGACCGAGCGCGTGGGTGGCGAGCTGCGCATCGCCAGCCACCCGCCCCTGGTGGTTCCCATCGAGAAGGTGCTCGGCGCGGATGAGCAAGCGGCCGCCGAGGAAGAGATGCGCGAGTATATCCGGCGGCTCCGACACAGCCTACAAGACCACGTGCGCCACCTGCTCGAAAGCTTCGAGTACCAACACATGGCACGCAAAGTCGTCGGCGTGGGCAGCGTCGGCATGAACGCCTGGATCATCCTCCTGCGCGGCCGCGATGACCAGGACCTGCTCTTCCTGCAGGCCAAAGAAGCGCAGGCTTCGGCGCTGGAGCCCTATTTGGGCAAGTGCCATCTTGCCGACCACGGCCAGCGCGTGGTTGAGGGCCAGCGCCTCATGCAGGCCGCCAGCGACATCTTCCTGGGATGGGAGCGCATCCCGGGCCCCAAGGGCACCAGCCGCGACTTCTACGTGCGACAGCTTTGGGACTGGAAGGTGTCTGCCGATGTGCAGACCATACCGTTGCGCGAGCTGATGGTCTACGGACAGATGTGCGGCTGGACCCTGGCGCGCGCACACGCCCGGTCTGGTGACCGTATTGCCATAGCCGGCTACCTTGGCAAGGACAGGTGCTTTGACGACGCCATCGCCGCGTTCGCCATGGCTTACGCGGATCAGAACGAAAAGGATTATCAGGCCCTCGTCGCCGCCGTCAAGAGTGGGCGGATCAAGGCGACGACCGGTGTATAGGCTGGCGTGCGGCGACGGTGAAGCGCGTCAACACTGGTGGAGGGCCCCTTTGGCGGGAAGCTGCCGGCAAGGGCGAGCGGGCCGCCGGGTCCCTGTCAGCGACTTGCATAAAATTGCCTCATGATACGCTTGACAGACGTGCAAGAGAAGAGTAATATTGCGGTGCGATTAAGAAGACCTCGTTAGGCGAGGCGTCTGCGCGAGACACAGGCCGCTGCCCCGAAACCTCGAGAGAGGCCAAGGGGTAGACCAGGCAGGGCCGGCTCAAGGCCCCGCCCGAAGCGGCTGGGCGGTATAGTACCCTACGCTACGCAGTGCCAAAGCTCAACCAGTGGGGGCGGTCTGGCAGCCCTGGCTTGCCGGATCAGAGTTGTTATGCGTTCGCATACACAAGCCTCCCTGGTCAGACGGGAGGCTTTCTTTTTGGCCGCTATGCCGAGGTCACCTGGCCGGATGGGCTCAATGCTTGCCTGTCGTAGCTCGCCGGCGGTGCCGAAATGAGACGGC
>CAWEHT010000098.1:0-26145 GCA_963808455.1 uncultured Chloroflexia bacterium
GCAGTTTATATAGCGTGCAATATATACGATTGCATCTTGCTTAATATGCGAATCGATGGTGCAAGATATGCGATTCAATCGTATATTTTGCTGCGCCATTTTCCAGGGAAACTCTAACAGCACATCTGAAGCGATGTAAACGGCGAAGGGGAGCGTTTTCCGTACGCGCTCCCCTTGTTCTGTTGGCTTTCCAGCGCCTAGTGCGGCAGAACCAGCAGGCCGGATTTCAGCAGCTTTTCCGTCAGCCGGTCCAGGGCGGCGGGAAGCTTGTAGCTGACGGTGCGAACGCACATTCCCAGCATCGGAGCCGTCTCGGCCTGGGTGTACTCCTGCAGCACAATGCGGCTGATCATGCATGCGGTCGAGTGAACCAAGCTGGTTCAGGCATTTCTCCACATCAAGGACGAAGATGACCGCGTCTTCGAAGGTGCGGATGGGGCGGCTGGAGCACCATCCCCGGGCGATTGGATCGCCCAGGATGTTCGGCGCCCTGCCCACCTGCATCGAGGCGTAGAGGTATCGCCGCAACAGGCTCTCCGTATGCTTCCTGTAAAAGCCCAGGCTGACCAGCGGCCCGGTGGCAGGCGATTTTGCGGCCGGCTTTACGGCTGGCGCAATCGCCGGCCTTGTTTCCCAACTCCTCCGCTCTTCGTACTCTGCCCGCTGTGGACTGCTGACTTCCCAAGCCATTGGCAACTGAATGCCTGGGACAGATTACGTATTGCTCTGGCAGCTTGCGGCTAGCGCAGAAACAGGGAGCCCTTTAGGCGACGCAGAGACGGGTTCTTCCATAGCCGCCTCGCACGCAACCAGGCGTCCATGGGGTAAGTGGTACATCCGGCAGGTTGGCTGCACAGCAACGCCGGTCACTCAAGTGACCGGCTGGCACACAAAGTGCTCCGAGGAGCACTGGCGGTCGGCATGTCAGCCTGTTTGGACAGGCTTCGAATATCAGCCGATGGGTTTCCCCCTGCGGGGACTTCGAAACTCTCGGCGGCACCACGAGGAATTTGGCGGATGAACCGCTAAGCCGGTCGCACGATGGATTTGCGCGCCGCTCCTGACGGAGCCTCCTCCTGGGAACGCCGGCATCCCTGCCGGCCCCGGCGGCGGGAGACGTAGCCGGCAAGATGCCGGCGCTCCCGGGCAAGGCGTTGTGCACTTCCATGGTGCGATCGGTTGAGAATCGCGGCAATTCGTAGGCATTTCCTGCAGGGTGTGCGAGATCGCTCAAGATCCGGCCCGGCCGTTGACAGCCTTCGCACGCTGCGCGATGATAGCGTAAGAAGAGTCGATGATCATGGTCAAGTGCCTTGACGAGGTAGACCGCCAGATCGTGGCGCTGCTGCAACGGGATGGGCGCGCTTCCAATGTCGAGATTGCCCGGGAGCTGGGCCTGGCCGAAGGCACCGTTCGCAAGCGCTACGAACGCCTCGTCGCGCGGGGCATCATCCGCGTGGCCGCGGTGGTCGATCCTGTCCGGGTGGAGTGTGGCGCCCGCACGATCATCGGCATCGAGGTTGACCTGGCGCAGGTGGAAAAGGTGGCCGCGCGCCTGGCCGGCCTACCCGAGGTGTATGCCGTCAGCCTGGTCACCGGCGCGTACGATCTCGTGGTGGAGGTCGTGTTGCCTTCGAGCGACCAACTTCTGTCATTCCTGATGGATAAGCTGGCCGTGATCCCCGGCGTGAAACGCACGGAAACGTGCCAGGTGTTGAAAGTAGTCAAGCGGTCGAGCGATTGGGCGGTTCCGGAAAGTGCCGGCCCAGCTGCCGGGGCCCGCCCTGAATCGGCCGGCACGCCGCAATCCGGCCCAGGGGGGGCGAGCGCGCAGCCCCCCAGGCCCCCCTCCACCGAGATCCTCCCCGGAAGCATCGTCATACCCTCCTGAGGCCCGGCTGGTTGGCCCGCTGCCGGCAAGGCGAGCGCTCGTCACGTGCGGGGCATGCCATGCGTCGCATGAACTACCTGCTGGCGGGAACTCTAGCACTAACCCGATCCTGTTCTTCATCGCCCTCTTGCTGTTCCTGGCGTGGAAGAGGGCGGGCTGGTGGGGCGTGGCCCGGTGGTCATTGCCCCTGCTGGGCACGCCGTGGAACCCCGGAGCGATCCTGGGCGCCCGTTCGGGTTCGCGCAGTTGCCACTCAGGGGACAGGTGCCTGAACCAGCCCCAGGTCAGGCAAGGCACGGACCCTGCGGCGCCTTTTAGTGTTACTTAAGTTCTTCTTCGAAGGCCATCACATCCGCCCCGCGCCGGGACTTGAAAACCCGGCCGGGGCGCTGATAGCCAAAGGAGCAGCCAGAAGCAGGTCGCGACCTGGGCGGCCTGCCGAACAGCAGGCCGCCCAGGCAACGGTGGGTAGGGCGGCGCGGCGACCGCGCCGCACCTAACGCCGGACCAGCGGCAAGTAGACCCCTTCGCGGAGGTTCACGACGAGCGTGGTGGCCTGCGCGGCCGTTGGCACGGATTGGCGATTGCCAACGTTGTCCTCGGCCACGCTGTAGAAGCCATAATGGTGGCCGACCACGCCCGTGAAGACCGCGGACGTAGCGGTTGTGCCGGCCAGCCATTGGATGAAAGGCCCGCTGTCGGTGGACACGTAGATATCGTAGGCGGCCACGCCCGAGCCCGAGCCATCGGAGCCGGACCAGCGGACGGTGAAGACGGGCGGGGAGGCGCCGGGCAGCGGGGTGACGCTGCCGGTGGGCGGCAAAGTGTCGAGTGTGTTAGTGACCGGCCGGGTCGGGATGGGCGCGTTGGCGTCGAAGACGATGGTCGCGCGGTTGATGATGGTGGTCCCGGAGGGCAGGGCTGCGGGGCGGGCGCTGAAGGTGACGAAGCCCTCGCCCTCGCGGTCCACTTTGTCGGGAGGCAGGAAGCCGGCCAGCGGGTCGGCCGGCAGTCCGCCGGTGACTTGATCGACGGAGCTGATGCGCCACACGAGCAGGCCGGTGGCGGGGTTGAGGCTGGCCTGGACGTGGACTGGGTTGGGATCAGTGGCGACCTGCGCCATGCCGTCGTACTGCTGGCGGGCCGGGGTGACGGTGATGGTGACGTTATTGAAGCCGATTTCCTGGAGCTGGACGCTGGACCAATCGATGTTGCTGCTCAGGGGGTCGGTGATGACGACCTGCTCGGCCGGTGCGCTGGCGCTGGCTTCGTTGGTGAAGTCGATGGTGTAGAGCATGCTGCCGTTGGGACCGATGAAGCCCAGCGGGCCGTAGCCCACCGTCGTCTTGGCGTTGGGATCGCCGCTGGCAACAGCGTAGGGATCGGGATCGGGGTGCCAGGGTTGTGGGTCTGGCGGCGTGGGTGGATCACCGTTCGGATTATAGCGACACTTGGCCAGCAGCGCCCTGAGATAGGCCAGCCAAGGCTCGACGCCTGGGAGAAGCTGATGGTAGCGGGCCTCGGCGAGGTTGTAACTCGTTAGGGCATCCTCCATCTCCTGCGGCATTCCCTGGAAGACGTTATATCCGAGCGTAAGCACGTTGGCAGCGAGGGCGAAGGACTCGGCCTCCTGGATGACGGGGCTGCCAGCCTGACCCTCAGGTACCACCGGTCCCTGTATTCCGGAATGGGGCCCGGGTAGGGTCGCTGCCAGGTTCTTCGCGTAAGCGCTCTGCACCGGAATGGCCGCCCCGTGCAAGGTCACATCGGCGGTGTCCCAGTCGCCGTCCCCGGCTTGCTGGTATGCGTCGAAGCCGACGTTGACGCCGAGAAGCAGCGCTTGTTGCTGCACGTGCTCTGCCGCGCCTTCGACGAAGACAAAGCCGCTCTCCGCCTCTGCAGCCGATCCCGCTGTGAGAAAATCGAAACCGGCTTTCCCATACCCTATCGTCGCGTTCACAACGTCCGCGTGGTGTAGCTGCATGAACGTTCGGTAGGCGTTGTCCCAGTTGTTAAATGCCTGGATGGCAGGGTCGATAGCGTTGTACGCCTGCGAATGCCCGAGAATTGCTCCAGGGCACTTGGCGAACAGCGGGTCTTTTTGTATCTCAGCAAGCTCATTCAAGTAGTTGTCTAACTCAGCATTGCTCGGAACCGGTAGATTGTTGTTGAACCACGTGTTGTTCAGTCTGTTCCCATAGTCGATGACGGACTCAACTCCAGGGTAGGGGTTGAAGTCTTGAGGCCGCGCGATGCTGCCGGCGGCGTGCGGCGCGCTAGCCAGCGCCAGGCCGATGGCCGTCACGTTGGGCAAGGTCAGGTTTTGGGTGGCCTGCCCGGTGCCGCTCAGGCTCACCGCCAAGTCCGAGGTGCCCATGCCGGCCGCGCTCACCCCGACGGTGAAGGTGCCCGAAGGCAAGAAGGGCATGCTGTAGGTGCCGGTGATCCCGCTGGGCGTGGCCAGCACGATGCCGCCGGCGCTGTTGAGCAAGGCCACTGCAGCGCCCACGACGGGTTGGCCGGCGGTGTCGAGGACCTGCCCGGTAAGGGTGGTGCCGCCGTCGCCGAGGGTCACGTTGAAGGTTTGCGAACCGCCGGCTGCCGAGTTGATGCCCGGCACGAAGGCGGGCACATAGCCTTCTCCGGTGGCCCAGAGGTCGAAGACGCCGGCGGGCAGCGTGTCGAAACTGTAGTTGCCGTTGGCGTCGGTGGCGGCCAGGTAGGTGGCGCCGCTGCTGGGGTCGGCCATTTCCAACATTGCCCCGGCCACCGGGTTGCCGCCGCTGTCGCTGACGGTGCCCTGCACGACATAGCCGGGCTGGAGCAGGAAGGAGAGGGCCTGCGGGCTGGCGCCCAGCACGGCTGGCTGGAGCGAGCGGGCGTAGCCGTGCGCCATGACCTGGACCTGATAGCTGCCGGCGGCGAGGTCGCTCACGATGGCCTGGCCGTTGGCGTCGCTGGTCGTCCCCAGGTACAGCCCGTCCGAGAGCCCGCCGTCGGTGCGCCACAGCAGTACGACCGCGCCGGCCACGGGCGGGTCGCCGGCCGCCGCGCTGTGCACATGGACGGTCAGCGAACCGCTGCCGGCTGACAGGTTGTGGGGCGGTACGGTGGCGGCGAGGGCCACATTGAAGGGGCTGCTCACCTGGATCCCGAGGGTCTGCGACACGGCAGCCACGGCGTAGAGGCCGGGCTGGAAGACCAGGAACCGGTAACGCCCCGCGCTATCCGTCGGCGCGGTGTCGAGGATCTCGTTGCCGCTCAGCAGGGCCACCGCAGTGCCGGGTCCGTCCGGCACGTGGCCTGCGGCGTAGACCGTGCCGGTGACCTCGGTTTCGTCGAGGGGGATCGTGCCGGTGTAGACGTTCTGGGCCGCGCTCAGGCGGTAGGTCTGCTGGGCAGCGCCAAAGGCCGGCCCGCCGCCGGCGGCCAACAGGTACTCGCCGTCGGGGAGGCCGGTCATGTCAAAGCTGCCGTCGAGGCCGGTGGTCACGGTGAGGGGCAGGCCCATGGGCGAGGTCACCAAGATCGGCAGGCCGGCGACGGGCGTGCCGCCGGTGGTGCGCAGGACGCGCCCGCCGATGCTGCCGGCGTGGCGCAAAGCCACGTTATATGTCTGCGTCTGCCCGGCGGCGAGGGTCAGTGTCATGGCCCACGGCAGATAGTCCGGGGCGCTGGCGATCACCTGCGCCTGGCCTGCTGGCAGCAGGGAGAGGAGGTATTGGCCGTTGGCGTTGACAGCGACGCTGGGGTTGCTGATCACGGCGGTGGTGCCGACCAGCGCCCCCGTGACGGGCAGGCCGGTGGCCAGGTCGGTCACCTGTCCCTGCACCGTGGCAGCTGCTCCCATCGTCAGGGTGACGCCCGCCGTCGTGCTCAGATCGCCGACGCCCACATCGTTGGCCTGGCCTGTCCCGAAGCCCCCCATGTTCACGAAGACCTCGTAGGCGCCTGGGTTCAGCCCAGAGATCGAATACTCGCCGTATTGCACGCTGGTGGCCACATGGGTAGTCGGGGCGGTCTGGCCCTTGTCATTGGCCAGCATCAGGGCGTGGGCCTGGGCGGCGCTCACCCCGGCGTCGGAATAGTAGGAAGGCCGGCCCGGGACATTGGCCGCCGCTGCGGCGCCTGGGCCTTGGGGACGCGCGCCCCGGCCTCGGGGAAGGTGGGCGGCTGGCCCTGGTCGTCGGAGATCATACGGGCGAAGACCTGCGCGCCCGCCACGCCATTGCCGTGGGCGTCGACGACACGGCCGCTGACAGAGCCGCCGGGCCACAGGGTCAGGCTGAGGCCGGCCGGCGCGCTGCCGGTGATCACGGTCGAAGGGACGGCCAGGGATTCGTAATCCTGGGCGCTCACCAGCAGGCTGTACTGGCCGCCGGCCTGGCCGGTGATGTCATAGTCGCCGTTGGCGTCGGTGAGGGCTCCGTAGCCGTCGCCGGACTGGTCGGTGAGCTCGACTTGCGCCCCCTGCACGGGGCTGCCTCCCAGGGCGCTGGTGATCTGCCCGCTCAAGGCATGGCCGCCCTGGGTGACGACGGTGAGCTGGCCGGGAATGCCCGCCGCGGGCACATTCAGGGCGCCCCAGGGATTGGGCATCTGGCCGGCGACCGACAGTTTGTATGAACCGGCAGATATGCCGAAGAAGGCGAACCGTCCGTCATAGAAGGTCTGGGCGCCGAAAGTGGAGGTCGGCACGGACTGGCTCGCCAACACAAGCTGGGCGTTGCCCAGCGGATGGGCCAGGTCTGGTGAGTAGACGGTGCCTTCCAGGCTGGCGCCGGGCAGTCGCACGACCTGGCGCTGGATCATGTAATCCAGCAGATCGGGCACGCTGCGCAGGTCGAGGCCATAGTCCTGGGCCTCGCCGGCGGCCAGGACCAGGGCGCCGATGTAGGCGCCATAGGTGGTGCCGATGGTGGGCGTCATGGCGTTCCAGGCCTGAGCATATTGAGGCGAGGGCGATGAGGGGCTCAGGGCCGTGCGCAGCGCGGCCCAATCCATCGGGTCGATGGAGTTGCCGGCCTTGGAAAGCAGAGCATATTGGGCAGCGCCGGGCGCGTTGATCTGCGTGTTGAAATACAGCTCGGCGCTCTGGCCGGGGCGCAAGACGGAGGTGACCGGGCCACCGTCGGGCAGCGCCAGGATCTCCAACTGGCTGGCGGCAGCGCCGGGGCCGGCATCGGCGGCCCAGACGGGGTTGCCGGCGCCGCCCTGCACGACGAGCAGGGGCACCGGGAGGTCGTCGTTGCCTACGTTGGAGAAGAGCACGGCGCCCTGGAAGGGCCGGAGGACGCGCACCGCCGCCGGCACGAGGAGCCTGGCGTCGAGCACGCCGCCGGTGCTGGGCTGGACGGTGAAGGCGCCGGGCAAGGAGGCATGGTTGGCGCCGAGGGCGACGTTGAAGTTGTAGATGCCGGTGGCGGCGCCGGCCAGGTTGAAGGTGGCCAGGGCGTCGCCGGAGTCCTGGACCATCATCATGGTGGCGCTGAGCACCTTGGAGCCGCCGGCGGGGGTGAGCCAGGCGCTCATGCCGGGGGCGAAGCCGCTGCCGAGGACCGGGACGGTGGTGGTGCCGGCGTTGCCGCCCTGGGTGACGACCAGGCTCTGCAGGCTGAACTGGGCGACCTGGGTGATGAGGGTGTAGGGCTGGCCGGTGCCGGTCCAGGAGTCGGGCTGGGCCAGCAGGTAGACGGTCTGGGCCTGGGCCGGGGCGGCCAGCACGAGGCGCGCCGTCGGGACGTTCCAGTCCAGGCTGATCTGGCCGAAGGTCTGAGTGGTGGGCATGTAGCCTGCCGCGGCGTAGAGGTGGCTGCGGGCAGAGCCGCTCGCCATGTTGAGGGTGACGACGATCTGCTGGCCGGCGGCCTGGCCGATCTGGTACCAATTCGGGCTGGCCAGGTTGTCGAAGGCGCTCGCCAGCGTGGCCGTGCTGGCCAGGGGCTGCACCTGGAGCTGCATGGGGGCCGAAAGCGGGCCGGCGTTATTGGCCCAGTTGGCGCCCTCGAAGACCTCGCCGAAGACATTGGTAAAGATGCGCCAGCGCCAGCTGCCCGGCGTAGCGCCCGGCACGCGCACGGTGGCCTGGTAGGAGGCGGATTGGCCGGGGCCGAGGTTGCCGGCCACTGGCACGTCGGCGATGTCGATCTCGTTGGCGCCCGAGCCGGGCTGGTCGGCCAGGAAGGAGATGCGGTCGTGCCAGGGCCCGACGGCCAGG
The DNA here is from genome assembly GCA_963808455.1 of uncultured Chloroflexia bacterium. Taxonomy (GTDB): domain Bacteria; phylum Chloroflexota; class Anaerolineae; order CG2-30-64-16; family CG2-30-64-16; genus CAWEHT01. The sequence goes on from CAWEHT010000098.1 coordinate 8,109, forward strand.
CCGCTGCCGCGATTGAGGTCGGTCCAGTTGACGGTGACCTGGGTGCCGGCGGTGGCGACGAGGGGGCCCTGCGTGGCGGAGACGATGAGGTTGACGTTGGAGGTGGCCGTCGCGACGAACTCGTAGGCGCCCATGTCGGGCACGGCGCTGCTGCCGGGCATGGGGATGCCGGTGGTTGGCGCCCCCGGGTCTTTGTAGCGCGGGTCGCCCAGGATGTCGGTGAGGGGGGCGACGGTGCCGTCGGCGGCGTCGATGGCGGGCGAGCCGTAGTTGAGCCGATAGTTGGCCTGGGCCGGGTTGGTGAAGAGCGGGTCGGCGGAGATGTTGCCGAATTGGCCGGTCAGGTCGGGCGTGCCGACATAGTTGTGGTAGTTGGCGCTGGCCGGTGCCCAGACGTCGCTGTAGCGCACGCCGGTCAGGGTGCCTTCGTAGTTCTGGATGCCCGTCTGCAGGCTCTCGGCCACGATGGTGTTGGCCACGTTCATGGAGCCCTGGTGGACCAGCAGGCCGGTGCCGTTGTCGTCGAGGGTGTCGTTGATGACCTGGGCCACCGCGCCGGGATAGGTGACGATGGCGCGGTTGGTGCCGGCTATCTGGCTGCTGACGATCGATGCTATCGAGGCTGGGGCGGCGTACACCAGGATGCCGTCGAAGAGAGAGTCGCGGAGGGAGCTGTTGACGAAGGAGAGGACGGCCGAGTCGCCCGTGACGATGGTGCCGGATGAGTTCCAGGTACCGCTGGGGCTGCCGCCGCCATAGCGCAGGTCCGCGTGCTGGAAGACGGCGTGGCCGTTGACCTGGATCTCGCGCCAGTCGCCGGCGGCCGGCACAGTGGTGCTACCGTCGCCGTTGGTGTCGCCTCCGGCCGTATCGTCGCGCCATGAGGTGAGCACGATGGGCTGGGCGACGGTGCCGAGGGTGACCAGCGACCCGCCGGGCTGCACGACGATGCCCGTCATCGCGCCGAACTTGACGATGGCGCCGGCCTGGATAGTCAGGGTGATGCCTGACGGCACGATGACGTCGCCGGTGATCGTATGCACGCCGGTTGCCGGCCAGGACTGGCTGGCCGACAGGGCGCCGGAATGCGAGCAACCGACTGGTAACGCTGTTCGGTGAAGGCGTTGACGTTGATCGTGACGGTGCCGAAGGGAATGAGACCGCTCCAATCGCCGGACTGCGGCAGCGTGAACGTGCCGTCCTCATTGGTGTCGCCGCCGGCGCTGTCGTCGGCCAGGGAGGTGAGGATGACCGGGCTGGCGCTGAGGCCGCCGGCATCCAGGATGCCGCCATCCATGACCGTAATGCCCGTGCCGTGCATGAACTTGACGATGGTGCCGGGCGAGATGGTGAGGTGGACTCCCGCCTCGACGAAGACCTCGGCTTGCACCACGCGCACGGCATCGGGCCCCCAGGTCTGGCTGGCCTGGAGGATGCCGCCATGCCAGTGGAGGGGAACGTTGTTGACCCCGAAGCCGTAAGTAGCGGCGCCTGCTACATGACCAGCCTGGTTGTGGAAGGAAGCAATGAGCTGATAGTAGCCGTTCCTCACGGTGGTCGAGTCCCAGGTGAGCGACCCATGCGCCGGCAGATCCGTGCCGAGGGACTGGCTGCTGCCTCCTGGCCCGCTAAGGCTCACGTTGACCAGCAGGCCGGCCACGCCACTGCCCAGGTCGGCCCATTCCAGATACTGGCTGCCGTGCACGAGGTTGACCTGCGGCGAGAGCCACTCGAAGGGACCGAGCCAGGGGCTGTAGAGGACGCCGGCGCTGACGGCGTTGCCTTTGCCGTTGGGGTTGGTGGTGGCCTGCTTGGGCCCGCTGGCGTCGCCCCACCAGGTGTTACGCGCATCCACGATCGTGGTGGTTGGGCTGCCGTTGGTGAGCCCGGTGGTATTGCTGTAGATCTGGTTGCCGGTCAGAACAGGTACGCTGCCCTGGCTGTAGATGGCCGTGGTAGGGTTGTCGTGGATGCTGCATCGCGAGATATCTACTTCGTTGGAGGCCAGGCTCACGGCATAGTTGCCGGCGTAGCCGGCGTGCGAAACGTCGCAGTTGCTCAGAAAGAGCTGTCCGCCGGCATAGACGTAGAGCTGGCTCCAGAGCTGGCCAGTGGCTGCGCTCGTGATGGTGATGGGCTGGGTGATGAGCCCTTGCGCCGTCAGGCTGGCGCCGCTCTCGACGGTGATGTAGTCGCCCTGAGCCACACGCAGCGTGGTGCCGGGCGTGACGGTGATCGCGCTCCCCGGGTTCATGGTCACGGCCGGCAGCCAGAAGGGGCTGCCGTGCAGCGCCTGCGGGCTGCCGTTCAGGGTGATGGGGTGGTACAAGTTGGCCGAGTAGACCGTCACGCCGTCGGGCGCATTGCCGCTCATGGTGATGTTCTTGAACGAGGGCGCCATATCGATCCGCGCCTTCGTAGATGGCCGGCCCGGTGTTATTCTGGATGGTCAGGTTCTGCAGCACCGCCGCATTGCCGGTGCCTTGTAGGTCGATGCCGTATCCATTGGCTCCGCCGTTGTTGTGAATGCGACAGTTGCTGAGCTGCACGTCGGCCGCGTTGAGAACCAGCGGGGGGTTGCCGCCGTAGCCGGCGTCGCTGAGATCGCAGTAGCTCAGCCGCAGATGTGCGCCCGCATAGACGTAAAGATAGCCCCAGAGCTGGCCGCTGGCCGCGCTCGTGATCGTGATGGGTTCGGTGATGAGCCCTTGCGCCATCAGGCTGGCGCCGCTCTCCACAGTGATGTAGTCACCCAGGGCCAAACGCAGCGTGGTGCCCGGCGTGACGGTGATCGCGCTCCCGTGTTGATGAGAACCGCGGGCAGCCAGAAGGGGCTGCCGTGCAGCGCCTGCGGGCTGCCGTTCAGGGTGATGGGGTGGTACAAGTTGGCCGAGCTGACCGTCACGCCATCCGGCGCATTGCCGCTCATGGTGATGTTCTTGAACGAGGGCACCATATCGATCGTGCCCTCGAGGATGGCCGGGCCGGCGTTGTTCTGGATGGTCAGGTTCTGCAGCACCGCCGCATTGCCGGTGCCTTCCAGGTTGACTCCGCCAGCATTGTTGTCGTGGATGCGGCAGTTGCTGACCTGCACGTCGGCCGCATTCAGCTGCAGCGGGTGATAGCCGCCGCTGCCGGCGTAGCCGAGATCGCAGTGGCTCAACCGCAGATGCCCGCCGGCATAGACGTAGATCCCGTCCCATAGTTGGCCGCTGACCTCGTTCGTGAAGGTGATCGGTTCCGTGATGAGCCCTTGCGCCATCAGACTGGTCCCGCTCTCCACAGTGATGTAGTCACCCAGGGCCAAACGCAGCGTGGTGCCCGGCGTGACGGTGATCGCGCTCCCCGGGTTCATGGTCACGGCCGGCAGCCAGAAGGGGCTGCCGTGGAGCGCCTGCGAGCCGCCGTTCAGGGTGACGGGATGGTACAATGCCCCCGCACCGACCGTCACGCCGTCGGGGCTATTGCCGCTCATGCTGATGTTGTTCAGCGACGGCTCCATATCGATCGTGCTTTCGAGGACCGCCGGGCCGGCGTTGTTCTGGATCGTCAGGTTCTGCAGCTGGGCCGCATTGCCGGTGCCTTCCAGGTAGACGCCGCCAGTACTGTTGTTTTGGATGGTGCAGTTGTTTACCTGCACGTTGGCCACGCGTATATCCACGGGGTAGGCACCGCTATAACCGGCCTGGCTAATGTTGCAATAGCTCAACTGGGCGTAGGAACCCGTGTCGAAAAGCAGGTATTGCCAATACTGGCCCGTCGTGGGGTTGCTGAGGCTTGACCCGAAGGTGATCTGGCTGGCCGCGGTGCCGGCAGCCACCAAGTGCGCCGTGCCGGCCACGTAAATATAGCCGCCCTGGGCAAACTCCACCTGTACGCCGGGCTGGATCGTGAGCTGAACGCCGGCGGCGATGCTCACGCCCCCCAGCAGGATGTAAGGGCTGTCTGCGGCGTACCAGGTGGTATTGGTGCTGATCGTGGTGCCCGACGGCACGCTCGTGCCAGTCGCGGCCCGAGCCGCGGGGCGCACGCTGCCGCGCCCCGCGGCCTAGGCCGGCTGTGCGGGGCGCAAGAGCCACAGCAGGAGCAGCGCTCCGACGCACCAGGCAGCGGCGCTGAGCCCGCGCCCAATGCGCCGCGGGTGATCATCTCCCGGTGGGGCCGGGATGAGCAGATTCGAGGCCAGACCGTGCGAGCGATGCCAGACATACGAGTTCCTCCCCAGAGTCGACCGTGCAGACCGCAGATAAGCCTTGCCATGAGTTGGGAACCGTGCCGGTGGCGATGCTGCCTGGAACCGCGGCACATTCGCAACCATCGTAGGCCACACGATGGGCCTGCGAGACGCGACCCAGAGGCTCCCACCGTCTCGACCTGGCGCATCCAGACACCATGTTTTCTGGCCGGTACTGAAAGACGCGGTGACGCGGATCCCTCAGGGACCCGGCGCAGGAAATACATCGGGCCGCCCCGCAACGCCTGCAGTGCCTGGCGCCGCGTTAGCCTCCATTGTATAGGCTGCCGGGGCGCCTGGGTATCGTGCAAACCATGAAGCATCGGATCACGCGAATGATGATCTTGCGAGCGGTTTATGTGCTGGGGCGCCACGCTACGCGTCGGCCAGGCCATGGCTGACGGCGTAGCGCACAAGGTCAACTGTGGTCTCGAGGCCGAGCTTCTGGAGGATGTGGCTGCGGTGGGTCTGGACGGTGCTGGCGCTAAGGACGAGCCTCTCGGAGATCTCCTGGTTGGCCAGCCCGTGTACGAGCAGAAGCATCACCTCGCGTTCGCGCTCGGAGAGGTCGGCGTAGGCTGTGGGGTCGCCGCGAGCTCTTTCCTTGCCTTGCCGCAGATAGCCCTCGAGCAGCCGGCGGGCCAGCGAGGGGTAGAAGAAAGCCTCGCCCTGAGCCACGGCCCGCACCGCCTTGATCAGGTCTTCGCCGGCGGCTTTCTTGAGCAGGTAGCCGGAGGCGCCGGCCTCGACGGCGCGGAAGAAATAGGTGTCGCTCTCGTGCATGGTCAGGATCAGCACCTGCACGGCCGGACACTCGCGGCGGATCTGGCCGGCAGCCTGCAGCCCGTCCAGGTCGGGCATCGAGATGTCCAGCACGGCCACGTTGGGACAGGTCTCGTGCGCCATCTCCACCGCCTGGCGGCCATCCTGCGCCTCGCCGACCACGTGCATGTCTGGCTGGGCATTGAGCAGCAGCCGCAAGCCCTCGCGCACCACGTTGTGGTCCTCGGCCAGGAGGACACGAATGGCATTCATCGCGCACCTCCGTCGAGCGGTAACCAGAGCTTGGCCCGCGTCCCGCAGGGTGACCGGCGCGAGACTTCCAGGCGCCCGCCGGGGCGCCGGCCCGCTCCTGCATCCCCAGGATGCCCGGCGCGCTCGGCGGGTCCGGCGAGGGGGCACGCTTGCGTTGTTCCTGACAATTGATCTTCGGCCAGGCCGATCACGGGGCGCTGCCGTAAACCAGGTCGCAGCGAGACAATGGACTGTCGAGGTCGGTGAATGGTCGCCGTGCGCCACGATCTTACCGGAAGGGGGCGGCTCCCGCCGCCCCCTTTGCTCGCTCGCAGACTCTTCTCGGCGCCCGTTTGCCTCGGTGAACGGAGGCAGCCTGCCAACCCCCTATCAGAGGCCAATCCTCTCCAGGTTCGTTCTGGCACAGACAATGTGGGATGTTTGAACAGCATCCAATCGCCGGCCAGCCGGGGCTGCGCTAAACGCTGGGTGAGGGGCGTTCTGCGACGGTTGGGGCCAGCGGCTGCCCCTTCACCGGCCCTCCGCGGTACCACGGGGTGCCCAGCCGCGGCAGCAGCCAGCGGTCCACGCCATACCAGCCGGCGACTTTCCAGCCCAGGATCAACAGGAGGGCCAGGAGGCCCAGCCAGGCGTTGGTGCTGGCGGCGCCCGCCATGATGTAATTCCAATTCATGAAAGCGCCGAAGGCGGCGGCGAACTCGGTCAAGATGCCGAGGATCAGCGCTACACCCACCAGCAACTCGCCGGCCATGACCAGCGGCGCGAACCAGCTGTACCAGCCGTGGTTGAGCATGAACTGGATGAAAACGCGTGTACCAGCCTTCCGCGATGGGCGACGACCCGGGCGCGACGGCCTTGGCCCAGAACCCCTGGAGCCCCTGTCCACTGACCCAGGTGCCGCCGGCCAACTTTTCCCAGCCTGCCTGGAACCAGCTGTAGCCCACGTAAAGCCGGATGATCAGAAAAAGCCAGGCGATGCGCGTCGTGCTCGAAAAGCACATGCGCGGAGGGCGGGTCCGGTATGATGATTTCGCCCTGTGCGTTTACGATTCTTCGATCGACCATTGTGATTGCTCCTTTCTTTGCGGGGTTGCCGCAGGCGTCCTCCCTCAGTGAAAGACGCGGTGACACGGGTCCCTCAGGGACCCGGCGCAGGAAGCAGGCCGGACTGCCCCGCGGCGCCTGCAGCTTCTAGCGCCGCGTCAGGCTCCATTATATGGGCTGCCGGGGCGCCTGGGTATCGTGCAAACTATGAACTGTGGGTCACGCGAATGATGATCTTGCCGGCGGTTTGCGTGAGGAGGCGCCGCGCTACGCGTCGATCAGGCCATGGCGGATGGCGTAGCGCACAAGGTTGACGGTGGTCTCGAGGCCCAGCTTCTGGAGGATGTGGCTGCGGTGGGTCTGGACGGTGCTGGAGCTGACCACGAGCCTCTCGGAGATCTCCTGGTTGGCCATCCCGTGCACCAGCAGGAGCATCACCTCCCGCTCGCGCTCGGAGAGGTCCGCGTACGCTGTGGGATCGCCAGGCGCGCTCGCCTTGACGTGCTGCAGATAGCCCTCCAGCAGCCGGCGGGCCAGCGAGGGGTAGAAGAAAGCCTCGCCCTGCGCCACGGCCCGCACCGCCTTGATCAGGTCTTCGCCGGCGGCCTTCTTCAGCAAATAGCCGGACGCACCGGCCTCGATCGCCCGGAAGAAATAGGTGTCGCTCTCGTGCATGGTCAGGATCAGCACCTGCACGGCCGGACACTCGCGGCGGATCTGGCCGGCAGCCTGCAGCCCGTCCAGGTCGGGCATCGAGATGTCCAGCACGGCCACGTTGGGGCAGGTCTCGTGCGCCATCTCCACCGCCTGGCGGCCATCCGTCGTCTCGCCGACCACGTGCATGTCCGGCTGGGCATTCAGCAGCAGCCGCAAGCCCTCGCGCACCACATTGTGGTCCTCGGCCAACAGAACACGAATGGGACTCATGCCGCACCTCCGTCGAGGGGCAACGATAGCCTCACCCGGGTGCCGCGTGGCGAGCGGCGCGAGACTTCCAGGCGCCCGCCGAGGGCGTCGGCGCGCTCCTGCATCCCCAGGATGCCCAGCGCGCTTGGCCGGTCCGGCGAGCGGGCCGGCCGCTCATCCGGCAGGCCCACGCCGTCGTCGTCGATCGTCATGGTCAAGGCGGTGGCCGTCTGCTGCACGGCGACATCCACCTGGCCGGCGTGGGCATGCCGGATCACGTTGGTGATGGCTTCCTGCGCGATGCGGAAAGCCGCGGTGGCGATCTCCGGCGGCAGCCCGGCCGGGTGGCTATCGGAATCCAGCCTGGCGACGATGCCGACCGGCTCCAGGCGATGTTTCAGCTCCTCGCGCAAGGCCGGGATGAGGCCATAGTCGTCCAGCTCCGGAGGGCGCAAGTCGGTGATCAGGCGATGCGCTTCGTCGATCGTCTGCCCGACGAGCGCGCTGGCCCGGTTTAGATGGTCTGTAGCCTCCGCGATGTCGTCAGAGCAGGCCTGCCGGGCCAGCTTAAGATAGAGGCCCAGCCCGGTCAGGAGCTGGCCCAGCGTGTCGTGTAGCTCGCGGGCGAGACAGGCGCGCTCCTCTTCACGGGCGGTCGTCAGCCTGTCCAGCAGCTGGCGCCGAACGGCGTCCCGAGCCTCGAGCTCGGCGTAGAGATGTTTGGCGCCCACCTCCTGGGCCTGGATGGTGCTGGCCATCTTGTTGAAGCCGCTGCCCAGCATGCCTACCTCGTCCTCGGAACGCACGGGAGCGCGGGCCGCTCGCTCGCCCTGGCCGAAGCCGTGCAAGGCTCGTGCCACCTGCTCCAGCGGGGTGATGACCAGCCGGCTCAGGAGGGCGTAGATGGCGAGGCCCGCCAGCACGACGACTGCTGCTGACACCAGCAAGATGGACTGCAATCCCCGCTGCAGGCGCTCGTCGAGGGCGGACATCGAGAAGTCCACGTACAGCGCGCCGTTGAAGCGGTCCTGCGCCGCATGGCAGCGCTGGCAGACCGGGGCATTGGAGATGGGCGTCATCGTGCGGAACACCCGCTCGCCGCCGGGGTCGGTCTCCACCAGGCTGAGCGGCCGGCCCTCAGCCGGCAACTGGTGGCAGCCGCGACAAACGCCGCCGTGTTCGTCCAGCTGCTGCCCATTGAGTTTGCCGGCGGGAGAAGCCGCGACGACGGACTTTGTGTTGAGGAGGTAGACCGCGCGCACGTCCGGGGCCTCGGCGATGCTATCGACGATCGTCTGGACGGCCGGGCGGTTATTGCTCAGCATCGCGCCTTCCAGGCTGTGCTCGGCCACAGCGCCGGACGTGGCCGCCGACTGGCTCAAGTTGGCTATGGCCGCCCGGCCCGCCCAGACGTATTGCAGCCAAATGAAGGGCGCCAGCAAGAGGATCAGGACCAGGCCAATCCCCAGGCTTACCTTCAGGCGAAGCGACCGGCTGACGAATTTCAAGAGGTTCATCCCAGGAACGAAGTCGCCAGCGATTCAGTGACAGCCAACCCGCGAACAGCGTGCATTATACCACATACATGCGAGTATCGTTCGAGGAGCTGGCCTGCCGGTGAGTGACGCAGGCAGGTGGCAGCCCGGGCCTGCACGTCCCGCAGCGAGCGATAGTGCTTCTGGCCAATCTTGGCCCGCACGGCCGCCAGTTCGCCCCGCAGGTCGTGCAGCCCGACGGGTTTCAACCCTCGGCGGCCCCTGCCTCGTGACGGGCCGCTGCGACTGCGAAGGCTGGCAACGGCCGTGCTGTTCCCCGACGCCCCTATCGGGCCGGCACCGGGTCTGGGACTTGGGCCTTTCGTTGCCCCTCTGAACGTCTTATGTTACAATCAGCGCGCCGATGTTCATTCCATAAACCAGCCGCGACCCGCATCGTCGAGAGAGGACAGGCTATGGTGGGCTTGGGGGTTCTCCGAAAGAGCGATCTGTTCGAAGGATTGTCCGATGACGAGCTGGTCGCCATTGCCAGGATATCGCACGACGAGACGTATCCTGCGGGCGCGAGCATATTCTTAGAGAACGAGCCCGCGCGGAACCTCTACATCGTGACGGAAGGCCGCGTGGTGATCCTGATCAACATCGGCCGTGGCCGGCAGACCGTCGTCGATACGATGTGCCAGAACGCCTCCTTTGGCTGGTCCGCCATGGTGCCACCGTTTGTCCTGACCGGGACGGCCCGGACGGTCGAACAGACACAGGTCGTGGTCATTCCCGGCGACGGCTTGCGCGGCCTCTGCAGGCAGAGCTGCGCCACCTGCTACACGATCATGGAGAAGGTCGCGACCATGGCTTCGGCCCGCCTGCGCGAGAGCCGCTTGCAGCTCATCGGCCTCATCGCCCAATGATGCCAGAAATCAAGCTTGGGGGCGTCTCGCACCCGGCGGACTGATCTGATTCGTACGAATCATCCGCCAAAAGTGCGCGATCACGCAACATGGTGGCCGTCTATTGACAGCCTTCCGCACGGGGCGCGATGATAGTCCGGTGTAGCAAGGTTGCGCATCCACCGGACCGGTCGCGCGATCCACGGCGGCCGGGCTGCCGTGAAGCCGGTGCTGGTGGAGAGCGCCGGCGGTCTCGGTATCTCCGCCGAAGGCGAGCAAACCATCGACACAGAGGCTGCGCTCAAACGGCTGGCTATCAGGGAAGAGGGAATAGGGAGTAGGGAATAGGAAGTAGGAAGTAGGGAAGAGGGAGCCGGGGGTAGCGAACCGACGGGTGTTGCGCTCCCTGCTGCCTCAAATGAGGGGGACGGTCGGATGAGCAAGCCCGATCCGCCGCGGTCGGGGTCTACGTCTGTCACTGCGGCACCAACATCGCCGGCACGGTGGACGTCGAGAAGCTGGCCAAGGAAATGGCGGGCGAGGCCGGCGTGGTGATCTCGCGCGAATACAAGTTCATGTGCTCCGACCCGGGGCAGGAGCAGATCAAGAAGGACATCGCCGAGTTCGGGCTGAACCGCGTGGTGGTGGCCGCGTGCTCGCCGCGCATGCACGAGCCCACCTTCCGGCGGGCCTGTGCCCGAGGCCGGTCTCAATCCCTTCCTCATGCAATGGCGAACATCCGCGAGCAGTGCTCGTGGGTGACCGACAGGGACGCACGGAACCACCAAGGCAAGACTCTGGTCATCGTGCGCGCGCACCGGTCGGCGCGCGCGCTGGATGGGCCGCTGCAGCCGGCCGGGGCCCGGTCAAGCCCAGCACGCTCATCATTGGCGGAGGCATAGCCGGCATCCAGGCGGCCCTGACCATCGCCGAGCCGGGCTTCCACGTCTACCTGGTGGAGCGCAACGTCGATCGGCGGGCGCATGGCCCAGCTTGACAAGACTTTCCCCACCCTCGAATGCTCCGCGTGCATCCTGACCCCCAAGATGGTCCAGGTCAGCCGGCACCCTAACATCACGCTGCTGACCCACGCCGAAGTGACGGGCGTTTCCGGCTACGTGGGGAATTTCCAGGCCACCGTCAGGAAGAAGGCCCGGTTCGTCGATCCCGCCCGCTGCACCGGTTGTGGCGAGTGCATGGCGGCCTGCCCGGTATCGGTGCCGCACGAGTTCGACCAGCGCCTGTCACAGCGCAAGGCAATCTACCGCCTTTTCCCGCAGGCCGTGCCGGGCGCATTCGCGATCGACAAAAGGGGCATCCCGCCCTGCCGCGCGGCCTGCCCGGCGGGCGTCAACGTGCAGGGCTACGTGTCGCTGATTCGCGCCGGCCGGTACGCGGAGGCCCTGGAGCTGATCCGCCGCGAGCTGCCTTTCCCCGGCATCTGCGGGCGGGTCTGCACCCATCCCTGCGAGGCGGCCTGCACGCGCGGCAAGCTGGAGGGGCCGGTGGCCATCCGGGCGCTGAAGCGCTTCCTGGCCGATTGGGAGGTCGGGCAGCAAGAGGCCGGCCCCGCCCCCGCCCCGGCTGCGCCGGCTCCCCTGCCGGGCGAAGCGGCCGGACGCGTGGCGGTGATCGGAGCCGGCCCGGCGGGCCTGGCCTGCGCCTCCCAGCTGGCCAGGCGCGGCTATGCTGTGAGGGTGTTCGAGGCCTTGCCCGTGGCCGGGGGCATGATGGCCGCCGGCATCCCGGAATACCGGCTGCCGCGCGACGTGCTCGACCACGAGATCGATCGCATCCGCCGGTTGGGGGTGGACATCGTCACGGGCAGCGCGCTGGGCCGGGACTTCACGCTGGATGACCTGGCCCGGCGGGGCTTCCAGGCGGTCTTCGTGGCCGTTGGCGCACACGCCGGACAGCGGCTGCATCTACCGGGGGAAAGCCTGGCCGGGGTCTGTGACGGGATCACTTTCCTGCGCCAGGTGAATCTGCGGAGCCGGGGGGGCGCCGGGGCGGGCGACGCGCCGGCCCTGGGCCGGGTGGCCGTCATCGGCGGGGGTGATACCGCCGTCGACGCCGCCCGCATGGCATGGCGACTGGGAGCCGCAAGCGACACGATTGTCTACCGCCGGGGCAGGGCGGAGATGCCGGCCAGCGCTGAGGCGATCGGCGAGGCGGAGCGGGAAGGCATCCGGTTCGAGTTCCTGGCCGCGCCCGCCCGCATCGCCGGCGAGGGCCGGGGGTCGTATCTGAGGTGCACGCGCATGGCCCTGGGCGGGCCCGACGTAAGCGGCCGGCGCCGCCCGGTCCCCCTGCCGGGCGACGAGTTCGACATCCCGGTCGACACCGTGATCGAGGCCATCGGGCGGCTGCCGGATGCCGCGGCGCTGGGCGGGTTGGAGCTGACGCCCCGTGGCACCGTGCGCGCCGACGACCTGACCGGCGAAACGTCCCTGCCGGGCGTCTTTGCCGGCGGCGACCTGGTGGCAGGGCCGGCCACGATCATCGAAGCAGTGGCGGCCGGCAACCGGGCGGCGGAGTCGATCGTGCGGTACCTGGCCGGGCAGGACCTGAAGGAGGGGCGCTGCCTGGCGGTGCCCAAGGATCGCGTTGCCGAGCGCACGCTCGAAGAGGGCATGCCCTACCGGCAGCGCGCGTCGATGCCCACCCTGCCGCCGGATGACCGGCGCGGGAGCTTTCGCGAGGTCGTGGCGGGTTTCGACGAGAAGGCTGCCCGCCAGGAAGCCCGGCGCTGCCTGAACTGCGCCGTCTGCTCGGAATGTTTCGCGTGCGTCGGGGCCTGTAGCCCGGCGGCCATCGACCTCGGGATGCGCGACGAGGAGATCTCTTTGCAGGTCGGCACGATCATCATAGCCACCGGCCACAGGTTCTACCGGCCGCAGCGCTCCCCCCAGTACCAGTACGGGATGGTCCCGAACATCCTGGACAGCATGGAATTCGAGCGCATGTGCAACGCCGGTGGCCCGACGCAGGGCGAGATCGTGACCGCCGACGGCCGGGTGCCGGAAAGTATCGTCTTCATCCACTGCGCCGGCTCGCGCGACGCCCATGCCAACGCCTACTGCTCGCGCATGTGTTGCATGCACGCCATGAAACAGGCGCACCTGGCCAGGGAGCGCACCGGCGCCGAGGTGTACGAGCTGTATATCGACATACGCGCCGCCGGCAAGGGCTACGAAGAGTTCTACCAGCGGGTGCAGCGCGAGGGGGTCATCTTCCTGCGCGGCGCGGCGCCGAAGTCATCCCGGCCGACCACAAGCTGGTGGTGAAGGCCGAGGACACCGGGCTCGGCCGGCCCATCATCCTGACCGTGGATATGGTGGTCCTGGTGACGGGCATGGAGCCACACGCGGACGCCGGCCAGGTCGCCAAGACCTTCCACGTGACGCGCGACAAGGACGGCTTCTTCCTGGAGGCCCATCCCAAGCTGCGCCCGTTCAACACCAACACCGAAGGCATCTTCCTGGCCGGCACCTGCCAGGCGCCGCGCGATATCCCGGACACGGTGGCGCATGCCAACGCGGCGGCTGCCGAAGCCATGTCGCTGATGGGGCGAGGCAAGGTGGTCGTCGAGCCGACCATCGCCGAGATCGACGAAGCATCATGCAGCGGCTGCCGCATCTGCAACAGCCTGTGCGCCTATTCGGCCATTTCCTACGACCCGGACCGGCGGGTCAGCTCGATCAACGCGGCGCTGTGCAAAGGGTGCGGCACCTGCGTGGCGGCCTGCCCCTCGGGGGCTGCGGGGGCGAGGCACTACGAGGACCGGCAGATCTGGGCCGAGATCGAAGGGCTCCTGGCGCCGCGCCCCTTGATGCAGGGGGCCGAATGAGCGCCGACGGCTTCGAACCTCGCATCATCGGTTTCCTCTGCAACTGGTGCAGCTATCAGGGCGCCGACATGGCGGGCATGGCCCGCATACGCTATGCGCCCAATGTGGACGTCATCCGTGTCAACTGTTCGGGCCGCGTCGATCCTGCCTTCATCCTCAAAGCGTTCCGTGAGGGCGCCGATGGGGTGATCGTCGCAGGCTGCCATGCAGGCGACTGCCATTACACCTCCGGCAACTACAAGACGATGAGGCGCATGCCGCTGGTCCAGCGGCTGCTGGCGCAGTTCGGCATCGAGCCCGAACGCTTCCGTGTGGAATGGGTAGGGGCGGCCGAAGGCGCGCGCTGGGCGGGCATCGCCAACGAGATGGCGGCCCAGGTCAGGCAGCTCGGGCCGCTGCGCTGGGACGAGCTGCTGGCCGGCGAGCCTTCGAGCATGCCGGCAGTGGCCCGAATCCGGCCTGTCGAGCCAACCGCCGGCCCGCCAGCCGCCGTTGCCGTGGCAGAGCCCTTCGAAATGGCGATCGCCCGGCCAGTCCCCGCCTCACGGGGCGGCAGGTGAGCATGGCCGGCAAGGTGGAGTTCGCGCTTTGCCGGACAGCCGCTGCGGCTGTCCGGCATGGGGGCACCGGCCCGGCCAGGAGGCAACCATGCTGATCGTGAAGGATTTGCTGCAAGAGAAGGATCGCGAAGTGTGGAGCATCGGCCCGCGGGCCACGGTCTATCGTGCGCTCGAGCTGATGGCCGAGAAAAATGTCGGCGCCCTGCCGGTGGTGGAAGACGGCGCGCTGGTGGGCATGTTCTCGGAGCGCGACTACGCGCGCGCAAGGTGATCCTGAAGGGCAAGACATCGCGGGTGACGCTGGTGCAGGAAGTGATGAGTTCGCCGGTCATCACGGTGGGCCTTGACACGACGGTCGAGCAATGCATGGGGCTGGTGACGAGTCAGCATGTTCGCCATCTTCCGGCGATGGAGAACGGCAAGCTGATCGGTATCGTCAGCATCGGCGATATCCTGAAGGCGCGCATCACCGACCAGCAGGTGCTGATCCAGGACCTGGAGAACTTCATCACCGGCGCGCGCAGCTGAGGCCCGAGACCAGGCCCGCCGGCGTCAGGTTACGGCAGCCTTTGGCACCGGCGATCCTGGCGCCTTGTGCCTGTCGTTGCTGCACGGCCGCGTGCCCTCTCCGCACCTTGGGTTCGCTCCGATCCCCCCGAGGTCGTCGGTGGACCCCCACGCCCGCGCCGCGGCACATGGCATGGCAAGGACCCTTATAGCAGGTGCCATTGGTCGGGGTCGCAGCGGAACCTGCAATTCCGGCTTGCCCTTCGCCGAGTTCTGCGTGCGGTGAGGCGCCGGACAGCCGGGAGCGCCAGCCGTAACGACTTACCGGTTGGCGGAGGGTGGCCGGTCGGCGCCCGCCGAATACTGCGCGTCATCCCCCACGCCGCGACACGCCATGAGCCCTGACGCACAACCGGCGCGCCTGTGTATCCAAACATGGCCGATCTCGCTCGCCGTCGATGCGGCAATTCGCACCGAATCCCGTTCTTTTGTGCGCGAACACCCAAGTTGTGGGCGCCCCATTGACGCCCCAGCGCGTCCTGCGCGACGATGAGAGGGAGTAATGACTTCCACGCTTTGGCTTGCTCGCGCTCGCGGCAGTTTCCCAGACAGCCAAAATCAAGACGGAGGATCACCCGGCTGAGACAACCGGGAGGAGTCGGCTGCCCGGATGCCGGGCAAGCCCAAGATAGGGCTCTGCGACTGCGATTGTGGTCTCACCGGCTCCCAGGCGCCCGCGTCGGTGGATTTCGCCTGATTTCGGCGCGTGCCGGGCGGCGAGCCGCAGCAGAGTATGTGCTCGATCGGATTTCTGGCCGCGGCATCGAGGGCGTCCCCGTCCGAGGCGCTCTCTGTGCAAACTGGCCAACCGTCTTCGTGGGGCCCCGTCGGGGTAACCGGTTTTCTCTCTTTCTCCCGCTGCTCGGCGGCATTCTGGCGCGGGCGTGCCTAATGCTTACGTGTTCAAATGGTACGTCGCCCAGAATGCCGCCGAGCAGCAGGAAGAAGAGAAAACCGGTTACCCCAACGGCTCGCGAAGACGGTTGGGCCAGTTTTAGCAAGCACCTCGGACGGGGAGGTTCGATGCCGCGGCCAGATCCAATCGAGCATGCTCTCCTGCGGCTCGCCACCCGCACACGCGGAATCAGGCGAAATCCACCGACGCATGTGGGAGCCGGTGAATCGCAGTCGGCGGAGCCTCTGGGCTTGCCCGGCATCCGGGCAGCCGACTCCTGCGGTTGTCTCAGCCGGGTGATGTTCCAGTCTTGATTTTGGCTGTCTGGATAACGTTCCGAACGAGCAAGCCAAAGCGTGGAAGTCATTACTCCCTCTCATCGTCGCGGAGAAGGCGCTGGGCGTCGATGGGCGCCCACAACTCGGGTAGGTTTTCGCGGCACAAAAGAACGGGAGGTGTCAAATTGCCCGCATCGACGGTGAGCGAAGATCGGTCATGTTCTGGAGTACACAGGCGCGCGGTTCGTGCGTCAGGGCGCATGGCCGTATACGCGGCATGGGGGATGATGCGCAGTATTCCGGCGGGCGCCTACTTGCTGACTCCGCTGAACCGAAGAGTAAAGTCGTTACGGCTGGCGCTCCCTGCTGTCCGGCGCCTGACCGACGCAGAACTCGGCGAAGGGCAAGCCGGAATTGCAGGTTCCGGCTGGAACCCGAACAACGGCACCTGGGCTATAAGGGTCCTTGCCATGCCATGTGCGCGCGCGCGGCGGTGGGGGGCATCGCCGACCGGGGGGAATCGGAGGACGAACCGAAGGTGCGGAGAGGGGCATGTGGCCTGAGAACGACAGGAGAGCGCAGGATCGCCGTGCCGAGCCTGCTGGTAACCGCGGCGGGCCTGGTTGCCTCGAGCTGCGCGCGCGCCGATGATTTCTCCAGGTCCTGGATCAGCACCTGCTCGGTCGGTGATGCGGCGCCTTCAGGATATCGCCGATGCTGACGATACCGATCAGCTTGCCGTTCCTCCATCGCCGGAAGATGGCGAAAATGTGACTCGTCGACCAGCCGTGGCATTGCTCGACCGTCCTGTCGAAGGCCCATCTGATGACCGGGCGAACTCATCACTGTCCGGCCGGCGCTCACCCGCAATGTCTTGCCCTTCAGGATCATCTTGCGCGCCGTAGTCGCGCTCCGAGGAACATGCCCACCAGCGTGCCGTCTTCCGCCCACCGCGGGGCGGCCGAATATTTCTCGGCTATCAGCTCGACGCGACATAGACCGTGGCCCGCGGGCCGATGCTCCAGACTTCGCGATCCTTCTCCTGCGGCAGAAATCCTTCACGATCAGCATGGTTGCCTTCTGGCCGGGCTAGGTGCCAGTGGCGGACAGTGCAGCGGCTGTCGGCAAAGCAGAACTCCAACTTTGCCGGCCATGCTTAGCTGCGTCCCGTGAGGCGGGGAACTGGCCGGGCGATCGGCCATTTCGAAGGCTCTGTCAGGCAACGGCGGCTGGCGGGCCGGCGGTTGGCTCGACAGGGCCGGAATCGGGCGATGTCGGCAGGCTCAAGGCTCGCCGGCGAGCTCGTCCCAGCGGAGCGCCCGAGCGCTGACCTGGCCCAGTATCGAGTCGGCGATGCCGCGCCGAGCGCGGTGCCCTTCGGCCGCCCCTACCCCATTCAACACGGAAGCGTTCGGCTCGATGCCGAACTGCGTGCAGCAGCCGCTGGAACAGCGGCATGCGCCTCATCGTCTTGTAGGGCCTGCGGAGGTGTAATGGCGGTCGGCCTGCATGGCGGTCTCCGGACGATCACCCTGTCGGCGCCCTCGCGGAACGCTTTGAGGATGAAGGCAGGATCGAACGCGGCCCGAACAGTTGAGCACGGATAACGTCGACATTGGGCATTGCGTATGCGGCCATGCCGCCATGTCGGGGCCTGATATAGGCGCCGCCAGTCTGAGAGGAAACCAATGATGCGAGGTTCGAGCCGTTCGGCTGGATTCGGGCCCTGTCAAGGGGCGGCGGCGCCAGGAGCTCTCTCGATTCGGCCCGGACTGCGGGTCCTCGGTAGTCCCCCTCGGCCCCCCGCAGCCCGAGGGGCAGGCCGCGACGCAGGTGGCACCCTTTGCACAGCGCCGCGTTGCATCGAGGCGGACCCGCCGGTCCGGTGTGGGAAATGGCCGATAGGCGCGGGCTCTTGCAGATGCGGCAGCCGCTCATGATGTTAGCATCGATCTCGGCGATCGTGCGGCTCGACGACCACCTTGCCTCGCCCCATCAGCGACATGGCTTCGGCAGCCGCCACGTTGGCATGCGCCACCGTGCTCCCAGGATATCGCGGCGCTCACTTGGCAGGTGCGCCAGGAAGAGATGCCTTCGGTGTTGGTGAGGCTGATGGGCCTCCAGGAAGAAGCCGTCCCTATTCACCGCGTCACGTGGAAGGTCTTGGCGACCTGGCCGGCGTCCGCGTGTGGCTCCATGCCCGTCACCAGGACCACCATATCCACGGTCAGGATGATGGGCCAGCGATCGATGTGCCGCGCGCGCAGCAGCAATTGGATCGCGGC
>CAWEHT010000099.1:0-7641 GCA_963808455.1 uncultured Chloroflexia bacterium
AGCGTATTCGTTCCCCCAGATCAGTGCTTGCTTGCCGCAAAGCATCCATATCGTTCCGATTGGGAACTCGGTAGAATCTCCCCTGTGCGCCTGATCTAGTCGTCACGACGCAAACAAGCTGCGCATGTGAAGTACCACCGCGATGAGTTCTTAGTTGCCGGCGCACCAAGTCAACCGGAGTCGTGTATCCACAGACGGGGCAAACAACGGAACCATGATGTACAGTACCACTCTGTACTTCTAGGGGTTTCATTCCCCGAACTACCTCGAAGTCAACTCGTTTGAGTTTGTGATCGGTAACGATACGAAGCGCCCATGAATTACCCGGTTTCTTGCCCAACCAGAGAGAGCGCATCAGAGGTACTGATGCTCCACATCCCGGCCCTTCGCACGCGATTGTGCGAGCCCACAGGTAGGCTAATGGCGTGCCTCCCTCTGAGTTTTCAGGGTAGTACTGATCTAGATCCTTTTCTGCTCGTTCCTGGATCCACTGCCCCCACTTGCGCACTTCGTCGGCCAGGCGCTGGCCGTACTTGGGGATGTATTCGAGCACCACTTTGTTGAGCAGCACAGCCACCGGGTTGAGGTCGCTGGCGAAGGCATCGGCCCCCACGCGCAGCGCCTCCAACGGGATCGAGCCGCCGCCGGCAAAGGGATCAACGACGAGTGGGCGGGGTAGAGCTTCGATTGTGGATTTCAGATTCTGGATTTTGGACTCAAGGTCGTCGTCCGCCAACCCGCCTCGGCCGATAGGCAACCGAAAGTCGGGCTCCGTCAGGCTGAGGTGCGCCACGTGCGTCAGCAGTCGAGCCAACTCCAGGAAGGCCGGCACGGTGCTGGCGTCCCAATTGGCGAAGTCGGCGATGAAATCGAGCAGGGCGTAGCGCATGTCGGGCCAGCAGGCCGGATCCGCGGCGCGTACGCTCGCCTGGTTTGTGCGGTTCCAGCGCGTCCAGTGTTGGGCGCAGAGGCCGGCCAGCTTTTCGTCGGTGCGCACTTGCTCGGCGAAGTGCGCCAGCGCGAGGGCGGCCGCGTCGCGAAACGCCTGCGGGCAGAGATCGTCGGCTGGGTCGGGCCAAAGGGCAGCGCAGAGCACGGCGCGGCAGGCGGCAAGGGGCCGTCGTGCCCACCAGATGTGCAACGTCGAGATATGGCCGTGGCGGATGCTTTTCTCACGCCGCGCGTGGGCAGAGATCTGCTTGATGGGTAGATCGACTTCGATGAGGCGCTTCGGATAAGGCGTCATGATAGCTCGCAATCAGTGCGGTGAAATGGTATAATCGGTGTATGCTTTCATTGGCTGAATCCAGCCCGTATCTACGCGATCCCGACGAGCGCCGCCGCATCCTCGCCGAGCAGGCGTGGCAATCGTCAGTTTTCGAAGGGGCCCGCGGCCTGCCACGGCCAGAAGCGCCCAAACGAGGGCGAACGCGGCCTCAGACGCCCGCCCGGCGGATGGCCTCCACGAAGAAGGCGGCCAGCGGCGCGTAGTTCTGGGCGTAACCCTGGGATACCGCGGCGAGGTAGTACGCCCGCCGCGCACGGCTGCCTTGGCCGGCGAGCCCATAGTTCGGGGCAGGGTACCCCGCCTGCACTGCCATCATGTCCGCCAACCATCGAGCCAGGCGGCCGTTGCCTTCTCGAAAGGGATGGATGAGTAACAGCTCGGCATGGTTTCCTCGCCAGGGCATCCGTCACCGAGTCCAGCGGTCCGGCTCGGCATGGCGTAAGCGACCTGAGCAGGCCGCCTTCGAAGCGGCCCATGTTCTCGGCTACCAGGTAGGCCGGCGGCCAGACGAAGTTCCCCTTCTGCAGTTCGACCGTCCGGTACTTGCCCGCCCATGCGTACAACGCTCCCAACCAATCGCCGTGCATCTGGCAGAGCAATGCGCTTGTGAAACGTCGTCTGGCAGTCAGCGTCGTGTAGTACCGCTCCTGCGCGGCAAGCAGGGCCTGGTACTCCAGCAGATCCATGGTCAGCTTCGAGGTAATGCCCTTCAGGTT
Source organism: uncultured Chloroflexia bacterium (assembly GCA_963808455.1). Classification (GTDB taxonomy): domain Bacteria; phylum Chloroflexota; class Anaerolineae; order CG2-30-64-16; family CG2-30-64-16; genus CAWEHT01. Next base: position 2,005 of record CAWEHT010000099.1, read on the forward strand.
GGCCAGGACGCGGCCGTGCGAACCCGGTTGCGCATGGCCTTCGGCTCCGGTGGCCTCGCGATAGCGGAGGCTCTTGGGCGTCACGTCTGCCTCATGGGCCGCTGCAGCCGAATTAGTCTGTCGTTGGCCGCTTCGAGGTTGAACTCTTCGGGGTCAAAGTGGCCACCTGCCCAGGTCAGCCAGCTTTCGTGCTCAGGATGGTTGGGATCGCGGATGGCCGGCAGGAATTCGTCCCGGTAGCTCCAGATGCCGCCGACATCCTCGGGCGGCCGCGCCCGCCTCCGTCCACACAGATCGGATACCTGACGCCAGGTTGGGATTCCAGGATAGTCTCGACGACCACATCATGCTCCCACCCGTCGCCAAAATCGTACAGGTAGGTGAAATGCGCGCCCGGGCCGGACGCGAACCTGATCGAGGTGCACCCGCTGTTCGCTGCGTTGCCCAGGGTCGAAGCCAAGGTCCGGGTCAGGCTGCATGTACTCCACGTCGTCAACCTGGAACGCGTGCAGGTGATAGTCCAACCAGCCCATGACCGCCTGGATGGCGTGATGCAGGCGCGGCAACGTGGTGTCGGCGGCCACCAGGATGCGCCGCCAGACCAGCGGCTCGCTGTCTCGGAGGGTGAGCTTGAGCTGGTAGATGCTGATGGGATGTGTTTGCTGCCTGACCATATTCTGGGTTCTCCGTAGATCGGCGATCAGGATGCCGCCTCGAGGATGGCCTCGGTCCGGACCTGGTAATGCTCGACCTGGACAACGCGTTGCCAGCCAAGGCGACCCGGGTCCCGAATGGCGTACACCTTCGCCGCGCCCGCGCAGCCGAAGACCACGTGCAGCCAGTGGTCTTTCTTCAGCCGCTCGGCGGTTTTGTATTCGTTGGCGATCAGCGTAACCTCGCCGAGCAGGCACGGCAACCGTCGGTCTTGGTTATCGGACATCTGCATTCCAGGTGAGGCTGGGCCCACTGAATACCAACATCTTGGCTGCCTTGCCCGGCGCTGCCTCGATCTTGATCCAATCGTCATCCTCACCCAGCTTCAGTGTGGAAAGCAAGGCAACATCGCCGGTGTTTTTTGGGCGGTGCAGCAGGTAAAATGGCCGCCGGTGGACGAATGCGAAGCTCAGGTGCCCATTGCTCAGCATGATATTGAACATGCCGGCCGGCTCCCTGCGCAGCAGCTCGCGGTAGGCACGGCGGCACGCCTCGAGCAACCCATGCCTGAGGCTCTCCTTCACGTAGCCGGTGATGCGTTTGGCGAGGAACTCGAACACACGCGGCGTGTCGCTGTCGCTCTCGGTGAGAATGCGTTCGGCCGGTGGCACGAGGTGTTCTGCGTTCCCGCGGTCCCATTGTGGACCATCAGCCAATCGTACCCGAGGAACGGCAGGCAAAACGGGTGGTTGTTCTCTGGTCGCGTTGCTCTACGCGAGGCCAGCCTCAGGTGGCCGAGGATCACGGGGCTGCAAACAGCCTCGATGGCCGCCGCAAATTCGGGCGACAGGTCGGTCTCTCCATCGGCCAGCGCCGGGTCGGCCGAGCGGCGCACGCTCGCCACACCATCCTGATAGCTTCCGATGCCCCACCCGTGGACGTTGAAGTGACCCAGGCGCGCGAATGAGGGCAGGGACCGGTCAGCCATGTAAGCGTGATGGCTGGATAACAGGAACAGGTCGCACTCGTGTGATTCGTCAGTTTCCGGCATCCTCAGACATCTCCATAATGTGTTCTGCTGCCACGTGGTAATGCTCTACCTGCACGACGGGCTGCCACTGGAGACGGGCCGGGTCCCGGATCGTGTGTATCTCGGGCATGTGCCGGCAGTTGTACACCACGTACAGCCAGTAGTCTTCCTTCAGTCGTTCGGCGGTCTTGTATTCATTGGCGCTCAGCGCAACCTCGCCCACGCCGGCCCGGCCCTTCACCTCGATGAAGCGCACCTCGATGGCAGTGCCCGGGTCCTCGGGGTGCGGGCGGCGCGAGATCAGGTCGAAGCCGCGGTTCTCCTGCTCCACGCTGACCACCTGCCAGCCCCGCGCCTGCTCGTACTCGATGGCCTTCTGCACGGCGATGCGCTCGATTTCGTCATCGCGCACCATGGGCGCGATGGCCGGCGCCTCCCGGTCGGGGTGGGGCAGCACCCACGCCCGGCCATGATGCTGGATGTCGCCGATGGCGCAGTGCGCCTCGCCTTGCAGCTCGGCCCGCCTGCGCTCCAGCCTCCCGTTCAGCTCGTCTAACCTGTCCTCGAACTGCTTCAGCCGGCCCTCGATCCCAATGGGAGGCTGCGCACTGCCCGCTTCCTGCGAACCGGCATCCCGTGCGGCCAGCAGCTCGGCAAACTGGTTCTGGACGCGGTCGATGATCGTGTTGAGGCTGATCTCCAGGTGGCGGGAGATGGTCTCGACCTCGTGCCGGCGCTGCCCGGCAACCTCTGCCAGGAACGGTTCCAGCGCTTGCTCGACCAGCGCCTGCTCGACGCGGTCCCGGCCGGGGAGATCCTCGCTCGAAAGCCACGGCCGCTGGCTGGCAGGGTCTTCCTTAACAGGATCGACACGAAGGTCCCCGAATGGGGATGGATAAGCGGGATAGACAGGATGTGCTATAGGACCGTCTTCAAGATCCTGTATATCCCGGATATCCTGTCTACCCTGTTCGGTTTTGGGTGCGGGGTTTTCTGGCAGCGGGCTTGCAGGGACGAGGTCCAGGAAGATGGTAGGCTGCCGGACGCTGAGCGTGCCGTCCGGGGCCGTTTCGACCACGAAGGCCCGCCGGTGCAAGGCATGGCCGATGCCATCGCGGATGGTCGCCGAGTAGACGTCGAGGCGGGCGGGCTGCGACCGTTGGATGTCGTAGAACACCGCGCCGTCCCGGAGGTCGTCCCCGGCGCGCTGCCAGGTCTCCTCGCGCACGGCCTCGAACAGCGGGTGGCCCGGCGTCACCCACTCGACGGTCGGATCGTCGGTGAGGAGCTTCTTGTCGAAGACCACCTGCTTGTATTCGCGCCCGAGGCGGCCGAAGCGCGGCTCCAGGCGTTCGCCGGTCGGCCACAGCGCCCGCGGCACCCGGCCGATCCGGTAAACATGGCGGCCTTTGGCGACCTCCTTCGGCTGGATGCCGGCCAGCGGGCCGGCCTGGACGAAGAAGTCTTCGATGACCTCGGGCACGAGGCGGCGCTCCTTGGCCTCGGCGGACTTGCCGATGATGGCCGACAGGTTCAGCTCGCGTTTGGCGAGCCCTTCGAGGGTGGAATCGGTGATGCGCTCGGAAGCGGTCTGGTATCCACTTCCTCCACGATGCGCTGCTTGATGACCTCCTCGGTCATCTGGTTGTGCGCGTACATGTCGCGGATCATCTTCTCCAGCAGGTTGGCCGGGAACACGTCGCCCAGGACATTGAAGACCTTGCCGGTGCGCCTGGGGTCAAGGTCGTCCTCGATGGCCTGGATGCGCTCGAACAGCTTTTGGAGCACGCGGCCTTCGCGGGTGTTGGTGGAAACGAAATTGAAGATGAGGCAGTCTTTTTCCTGGCCGTAGCGGTGGATGCGGCCCATGCGCTGCTCCAGGCGGACGGGATTCCAGGGGATGTCGTAGTTGATCATGAACCAGCAGAATTGCAGGTTGATGCCTTCGCCCGCGGCTTCCGTGGCAACCAGGACCTGGCGCGACTCGCGGAACTCGCGCTCGGCGTAGATGCGGGTGCCGGGCGTGTCGCGGTCGCCGATCTTCATGCCGCCGTGGATCTGGGTGGTCAGGCCCCACTCGCGAGCTTGCCCAGGGCCGCCGTCCTTGCCGTCGCCGCGAGGTAGTCGAGCGTGTCCTTGTGCTCGGTGAAGATCGAGCAGCTTCATCTTCGGGTCTTTGAAAGATGCCCTGATCCGCGAGCACTTGCTTGAGCTTGACGAGCTTGCTCTCCACCTCGCGCGCCTCCAGGGCTTTGGCCTGGGCGATCAGCCGCTCGAGCTCGCGCGATCTCGGCCCGCAGCGCGGCCGGGTTGGCCGAAGCCACCACCCCTTCGAGCTGGTCCAGGATCTCGGCCTGCTCGTCCTCAGGCAGGTCGTCGAAGTCTTCCGGCATGTGGCGCTGCAGCTCGGCCTGGCGATAGCCCTCCGGGTCGTCCAGGATTTTCTGGCGCTTATCCCGCATGCGCTCCAGCGTCCGGCGCACGGCGTAGATGCTGGAGGCAAAGCGGCGCTGCAGCATGGCCATGGTGAAGCCCAGCGCCCGGCCCCGCGCCGAGCTGTCCTGGGACGCCTTGATAGACTGCTCCACCACGTAGTTGGTGAGGGCATCGTAGAAGTCCCACTCGTCGGCGTCGATCTGGAACTCGATGGTGCGCACCTCGCGGCGGGTAAACAGCGCCTTGACCTGGCCGGTGTCTGGGTCGGGGAAAGTAACCAACGCTTCTTTGGTCCGGCGGAGATAGAAGGGCGCTTCGCAGCGGCGCATGGCTTCTTCGAGGCTCTTGACGTCGCCGTAGACGTCGCGGTCGAGCAGGCTCAGGAAGAGGCAGAAGCTGGCCGGGTCGCCCTTGTGCGGGGTGGCCGTCATCAGCAGGTAATGATCGGTGCGCTCCGACAGCGCCTCGCCGAGCTGGTAGGCCAGGGTCTTCTTGTCGGGCGAGTAGGCCGCCATCTTGTGGGCCTCGTCGACGATGACCAGGTCCCATTGGCTGCGGAACAGGCTTTCGCGGGCATCCTCGACGCGCGACACCCAGGACACCGAGGTGATGACCTGGTCCCGTTCCTGCCAGGGGTTCTGGCCGTAATTGGCCCGCAGCACGTCCGAGCGGATGATCTCGAACTGCTCTCGAAACTTGTCCTTGAGCTCGCGCTGCCACTGAAACGACAGGTTGGCGGGCGCCACGATCAGCGTGCGGCGGATCAGCCCGCGGATCTTGAGCTCCTTGATCAGCAGCCCGGCCATGATGGTCTTGCCGGCCCCCGGGTCGTCGGCCAACAAGAAGCGGATGCGCGGCAGCTTGAGGAAATAATCGTAGACCGCCTCGAGCTGGTGCGGCAGCGGGTCGACGCGGGCGATAGAGAGCGTGAAATAGGGATCGTACTCGTAGGCCAGGCCGAGGCGCAGCGCCTCCACGCCCAGCCGGAAGCGGCCGGCGTCGCCGTCGAAAGGCTCCGTCTCGGGTGTGATCTGGAGGGACTCGATCTGCTCGGCGGAAAGCACGGGTTCGTGGAGCAGCCCGGTGCGCAACCCTTTGCCGATCAGCTTGATGGAGGCGCCCATGGGCACGACCATCAGGACCTGGATCGGCTCAGGGAAATAGGGGCCGGAGACGAGGCAATTCGGCCGGATGGCCGCGATGCTGCCGGATGTGCCAGGCAAGTTCCCCCTCCTCGCCGTCACCCGCGCCTCGAAGCGCTGGATCCACGGTAGAACGGTTGCCGGAGCGCCCATCGGGAAGGATAACGACGCGGCCCCTGGCGTGACCGGGGGGGCCGTCCAGAGCCGGCGCGGCGAGCGCAGGCTATCTGAAGAACCGCTTTGCCCCGGGATGCCGCCTGTGGGGTGGTGTTTCCCCCGGGGAGGATTATAGCATATTCTCTGGGAAGGATGAAACGTTAAAGGCAAGGCCATCCGGTTTTCGATATGGGTCCGCTCAGCATCGCCTGAAATTGT
>CAWEHT010000100.1:0-26152 GCA_963808455.1 uncultured Chloroflexia bacterium
AATGTCCTGCAGCTGGTCGAGTGCCAGGTTGGCCGCACCGCGGGGATAAACGACCTCCGTGTAAACTTGCACCTCGATTTGCTGCAACCTGTCATCCCACGAAACACGTGGGTTCTGTAGTGCGGTAGCGTACTGACCTCGTCTCGAAGGGCCGACAACGCGCGATATGCCTCCTCTGAAGGCGCAACAATAATTGCTAAGCGTACCGTGAACCAATGAAACTCCGGCGACATGAATTCAGCCCCTCCCGATTTTCCCGCTGCCGTGGGCCGCTGGGCGCCATAAAATGGTGTCTATTGTGAGCCATCCGGCCAGCCACCCTAATCACTTGCCACACCTCGCCACCCTGCACTTGTGAGCAATGGAGACATTGGGGGTATAGTCTATAGGACCCCTCATCTGGATAAAGGGCAATCGCCGGTTGGTGATCCGGCACGAAATGTCCGCTTAGGGTCCCGGATCCGTCGTACCGCACGTGTGGCACCTGGTTTCGCGGCCGATTCGGTCGATCTCAGCTTGTTGCTCGGGGGTCCAATTGCGGCTCGAGTTCGCCTGGAATGGACTCGCCTGCATATGGACCTGGCCCGAGAGTCCTTCCGAACTCGGCATCTGGCTCGCTTGAACCTTGCGCGGCTCCCGAATCGGCCCCTGCCGAAACGGCGTCGCCACCCGCAGAGGCTGGAGCAGCTTCGGAAGCCTGCCCCAAGCGTGTGGTTGCAGCCGCATCAATCCCTTCAGCAGGTGCAGGGCTCTCCACAGCCTGTTCGGAGGCCTGGTTGCCAGCTTGCTGCAGTTGATACAGGTCGTACACGCTACTGGCGGCGCCAGCAACCCCGTAGCCGGCCATCATGTTCACGGCTATATTAAGGACATGCTGCTGCATGGGAACTTCGCTCGGAGGATGGGCCGCAGCCACGAAGTTCGCATCGGCCGAGTAGGCGGTGTCCGGGTCGGACAGCCACTCCCAAACGGCTGCGAGGATGCCAATTATCGGATTGTGACCGTTAGGGTCGGTGAACTTGAGCGGATTATTGTAGGAATAGCTATATCGATTCAGACTTTGCGGATTTGTGGGATCTGGCACAATGGTATCCGGCCGGATCCACTGGTTAAGGGTCGTACCAGCGGGCGCCCATCTGGTAGAAGCCCGTGCCGTCGAGCTTTTGCCCCGTGAAGTCACGATCCGTGGGCAGGTAAGCTGCCGTGCCATACAGGTCGTTGCCGTAGGCCTCGTAGCGCGCCTGGCTGCTCGCCAGGTTGCCGCTCGAGTCCGTAGCTGCCAGGGTGCTGCCCAGGTAGTCGGCGTGCAGATAGTACAACGCGCTGCCCTTGCGCATGGCAATGAGCAACCCGCCGAAGCTATAGTACTTGATCGGCACCTCACCGCTGCCCTGTGGGTTTGACACCTCGTAGTCGTTGCCGAGATAGTAGGTGTAACCATAGTCGAGGTTCTGGTCCCCACCGCTCAACGTGCCCATGGCCGCCTTCTGTCCATTGGCGTCGTAAACGAAATACTCATCTCCACCAGGCGTGCCGTCGATCTCCAGAAGGTGATTCAAGGCGTCCCATACCAGGCTCTCAGCGTTGGATTGGCCGGCATTGCGTATGATCAGGTTGCCGTCGGCGTCGTAGACGTAGCGCACCGTGTGGTTGGCACCCCCAACGGCATGCTCGTGATTGGGATCGAGACAGTAGTTGACCGCGCTATTATTGCTGCTCTGGCCAAACTGCGTCAGACGTCCCAGAGCATCGTAGCTATAGTTCTGCTGATAGGCCGATGTCAGACGATGCAAGGCGTCGTAGCTGAAGTTGGCCATCGGCCAGGTGGGTGTCGCATGATCGATGCCCAAAGGCGGCGTGCCATCCGTTAAACCAGTCACATCACCCACCACGTCGTACTGATATGCCAAGAAGGTCCCCCCGCCCTTGCCGGCGGGGAGCCCTTCCCAGAGGTTTTGCAGCGCATTGGGGAAGTTTGGCGCTACGGCGGTCCATCCCGAGAAGGTTTGGAAACGATTCGCCTGGCCGGCCGGCAGGTTGACGTACGTCAGGTTTCCGGCATCGTCGTATTGAGCATTGTTGGCCAGAACCTGCGGGCTGCCGCCGGCGGGTGTGCTGGTCAGCGTCGCCGGAAGGCCGCGCTGGTTGTAGGTCGTGGCCAGTACCTCGCCATCGGGATAGGTCAGTCTCGTGATCCGATCCATGGGGTCATAGGTGTGAGACCATTGGCTACAAGTTAAGGGTTCGTCGGAGATGTCAAATCCGCAGATCGGACCCGATTTGGCCGCTCGCGGCGGGCCGTGCAGCCGAATTCTGGCCTTGATCAGCGAAGCTGCGGACTACAACCCTCGACCGTTATCTACATCGGGAGCATTTGACGCTCGATCCAGGGAGCGGCCGGCATCAAAGCGCCGAAATGCGTCCAGAATTGGCCCGAATTTGGCTCGCTTTGCCCTTGACAAAGCGCCACCAGGCTAAACTTGTAGCCAATGCCCTGAGGTTGTGGTATCGAGTTTGCCCACGCGCGGGCCGGCGGCTGGGATCAGGGGAGGTGTCGCGGGGGACACTCGTCCATGGACGTTGCGGCATCGGCAACCAGAAACTGGCCAGGCCGGCCGCGGGGCCCGAGCGTGAGTGGCAATCGCTCGGAGTGTGCGGAGGGGCGTCGTATTGTTTGCGCCGGACCCACGCGTGGGCGCAAACTGCCGAGAGCCTATGAAACGGCAACCTCTATTCCTTGCCGCACTGAATTTCGCACTTGCCGGGCAGCCGGCCCCCTGGCAGGTACCCGGTCGATCGCCATTCCAAGGCGCAACCCAGAACCATCTTGCCGGCGGATCACAGGGGAGAATCCGTCCTCAGGCGGTCAACAGGCACGGTGGGCAAACACACGCCCACACCGGCGTCCGCTCTTCAGCCCGAAGCATTTGCCGCAGCCAGGCTGGGGACCCTTCCGCTGGGATAATACTGCTGTCAGGCTGCTCACGCGACCCGGCCTACCCGGAAACTCAAGAAAGACGGATTCTCCTCTGTGTCTCGTCGTCAACGATTCCGGTGGCAGCACCTGCCTGCCGCCGGAGCAGTGCACCTCAAGGAAAGTACCAGGCTGTGAAGGGCCTGCCCTGAGGCGATGCGGCCGCAAGGGGAGGTGTGACCTCGACGTTCAGGGTGCGCCCCCCCAGCGCCGGTCGTAGGGGCAACTGCCTGACCGGCCTGCCGCCTCATTCCTTCACTGCACCTTGGGATTACACGGAGTGTATTCAAGCAGAAATCGCGCCGTGGCGTAAGGTCCCTTTGCGATACTCGCGCCGATACAGAATGCGATACAAGCCAAAATTCCGGCCACCTTCCGAGGCCTGGGGGCAAGTCATCGCCATCCGGGATGCCTCAAACGACCTATGCCGTCTCTGGGGCCAGTCCGGGCAGCCAGATGGTGAAGGTGCTGCCCTGCCCGGGTGCGCTTTGGAGGGTGATGCGCCCGGCGTGAAGCCTGACCAATTCCTCGCAGATGGGCAGCCCCAGCCCCGTGCCGGGCGCGTGGCTGGACTGGCCGGCCTCGCCGCGGTAGAAACGCTCGAAGATATGCTGCTGATCCTCGGAAGTAATACCCGGCCCATCGTCGCTAACCGATGCCGTCGCCCAGGCTGCTCCATCCACCCAGCGAGTCCGGGTCAACAGGTCGATGTGCCCACCGGCAGGGGTATAGTGAATGGCGTTGGCGAGCAAATTAGTGAACACCTGCTCGAGCATCTTGCGGTCGGCATTTACGTGCGGCAGCCCCGCGTCGGCCTGCAGCGTGAGCGTGTGGCTGCTGGCAGCCACCAGGGCCTCGCGATGCTGCGCCAGCGCGGCCAGCAGGGTGTTGAGGTCGAGCGTCTCGCGGACGGGCTGCCGTTTGCCCTGATCGAGGCGCGACAGGTCCAGGAGGTCCTCGATCAGCCCGCGCAGCGTCTCGGTCTCCCTGCGCACCGTCTTCAGGTATTGGGCATGCTTCTCGGGCCTGCCGGCCGCCAGCAGGTCGAGGTAGAGCATCATGTTCGTAAGCGGTGTGCGCAGCTCGTGGGAGACATTGGACACGAATTTGTTCTTGATCTGGACCAGTTCCGTGAGGCGCAGGTTAGCGGCCTGCAGCTCGGCGGTCCGTTCGGCGACGCGCGCGGTCAGCTCGGCCGCGTGGCGGGCCTGGGCCTCGCGCAGCCAGGCCTGTTGGATGCCCACGGCGAGCTGATCCGAGACCTCGCGCAGGACCGCCAGGTCGTCTGCGCCGAAAGCGCCCGGCCGCGCTTTGCCCAGGGCCAGCACGCCGAGGCTGCGTCCCTGGCACTTGAGCGGTATGCTGACCGACGCTCGCGCCCCCCAGCTCCGCAGCAGCGCCAGCTGCTCCGAAGGGTCCTGCACCTGCCAGGTATCTTCACAGGCCGCCGTGTCCTCCATAGGGCTGAGCAGAAGTGGCGGGCCGTGGCTCCAGCCGCCGGGCCAAGGGGCAGGCGAGCCTGCGCAATGGGCTGTCAGCAGCCGGGCCTGCCCTGGCAGGTCATCGAAGACCGCGACGAGCCCCACATAGGCATCCACCAGGCGGCCCACCTGCTCGAGCGCGGTCCTGGCGATCTCCTCCGGCGCCTGAGCGCCCAGGACGGCCCTATCGAGGCGGTGCAAAGCCTCCAGCCGGTTGGTGGCCCTGGCCAGCTCGGCGGTGCGTTGCCCGACGCGCAGCTCCAGGAGCGCCTGCGCTTCCTTGCGATCCGTGACATCACGCAGGGCGATGAGGCGGCCCATCGGCCGGCCCTTGCCGTCGACGAGAGGTGAGATGCGCATGTCGAAGGTGCGCCGGCCCTCGCGGGTGCGGGCCTCGACCTCCGCGCAGGCGTCCAGGGCGCCGGCAAGCTGGGGCGCGAGGTCGAGGTTGGGGCGGAGGACCTGCGAGGCGGGCAACCCTATGGCCTGGCTCGCGGGCATGCCGATCAACGCCTGGCCGGCAGGATTCAGGTCGAGGACACGCCCCGCCGCATCCAGCACGATCACGGGATCGGCGAGGCCGTAGAACACGGCCTTGTGGGCCACCGGCACGATGTCGAAGAGGCTCAGGCCGAAGATGTCCCAGGCCAGGGCCACCGCCGTGATCGCGAACGCCAAAAGAGTGGGATCCAGCCCCATGAAAAGCTTCACGCGGGCCAAATAGAGGACATTGCCCGATAAGGGGACCAGGCAGGCGACGATCAGTGCCAGCGCCTGGCTGCGATAGGGCTGCCAGGCACGGCGCACATAGCCCAACAGGACCAGGTCGCCCGCCAGGAGCAGGCAGTAATCATAGGCTGTCAGCGCCCAATAGGCCGGCCCACGCGTGGTGTTGAGCACCCAGAAAATTCCGGCGGGCGCGACGCCCACGCTCGGCCAGAACCAGCCATGGCTGCCGTTGGTCCAGAGGGCGATCAGGCCCAGGGCGGGCACGATGCAGAGCAGGCTGGGATGCCGGCGCACGAACGAGGTGCGGTGCCCGGTCACCTCCAGCACCAGCAGAAACCAGGCCACAGGCGTGGAGACGACGCCGTAGTATTCGAACTTGATCGCCAGGGTCTTCGCGGCCAGGCTGGGGACGAGCATCTGGACCCAGTAGCTGCACGACCAGACCAGCACCGCTGCGACAAGCCAGGCCAGGACTGCGGCCCGCGGTTCAGCCCTGCGCCTCACCGATTCGGCCAGCACGAAAGCCATGACGCCGATGGAGAAAACCAGCGCCACCTGATACAGCTGGGAGACCCAGAAGGCGGCGCCTGTGTTACCAGTTAACATCCGAACACCGCGATAGCTGATCGTAAGGGGTTGGCCGGCGGTGACCTTGATCCGGCGCCGGCGCAAGGAACTTGCCCGATGCACCGCTGACCGGCAACCACTAAGTTATATTACATCCTGAGGCTCCAGGGCGCCGTACTGAATTCATAAGGGTTGCGTAAGACCCGCGTTTCGGCGGGCCCTCCTTATTGAGCGGGCGCGGGTTCGGACTGGGCTGCCTGGACCATGGTGCTGGCCGCCTCGCGGATGGCAGCCAGCTTGTAGGGGCGGCTCCAGCGGTTGACCGGGATCAGGTCGAAGACGCGGCCACGCACCTGCTGGATCCAGCGCTCCATATTGAGCAGGCAGGTGATGGTGCCGTTGCCGCTGCCGCCCGCGGCAGCCACGGCGATGACGGGTTTGCCGGCCAGCCGGCTGCCGTCCCCCAGCGTGGCCTCGCAGCGGCGCAGGCGGTCGGTGAAGGCCTTGGCCGACTCGCTGAGATCGCCCCAGTAAACGGGCGTGACGAGGACCAGGGCATCGGCCTGCAGGACCCTGGCATGGAGGGCCTGAAAGCCGTCCTCGATCTTGCATTCGTGCTCGGTGCGGCAGGTGCCCCAGCCTTCGTCGCAGGCCTGGCACATGCCGACATGCTGCTCGTTGAGGCGGACTTCCTCGACTGCGGAGCCGGCCTGGCGCGCGCCTTCGGCCGCCGCGGCAGCGCAGGCGGCCGTCAGGCCATTCTGGTTGGGACTCGAGTAGATGACGATGGTGTTCACGTTCACACTCCGGAAAGGGGGATCGAGTTCAGAACCTGAGCTCACGGCCCTGCCCCGGCGGCAGGCCGGCCGCGGTATCGCGAAGCCTAAGGCAACGCCGCGCCGGTGTCGGAGGTCCGGGTCTCAGGATGGAGATGCCGATACGATGCCATAGTCCGGGCAGATTGTCAATAGCCGAGAAACAATGCGGCAATAGGGCCGGGGCCAGGCGGCCCCGGCCCCTAATCGTACCGCAAGGCGTCGATCGGGTCCAGCCGGGCCGCCCGGCTGGCAGGATAGATCCCGAAGAAGAGGCCCACAGCCGTTGAGAAACCCAGAGCGAGGGCGACAGAACCGGCCGTCACGGAAGTCTTCATGATGCCGCTCAACGTCACCAGCAAGGCGATCAGCGCGCCGAGGCCCAGGCCGATCAGGCCGCCCATCAGGCTGATGACGACCGCCTCGACGACGAACTGGAGCATGATGTCGGCGCCGCGTGCCCCCACGGCCTTGCGCAGCCCGATCTCGCGCGTGCGCTCCGTCACCGACACCAGCATGATGTTCATGATGCCGATGCCGCCCACCAGCAGCGAGATGCCGGCGATGGCGCCGAGAAACGCCGTGAGCAGCGAGGTGATCGTGCTCAGCGCGCCCAGCAGCGATGCCTGGCTCATGACCGTGAAGTCATCCTGGCTGGCGTCCGTTTTGAGATGGTGCCGCTCTCGCAGTAGCACGGCGATGCGGTCCTCCACGGCGTTGATGTCGCGGGCATCCTGCGCCGAGAGGATGATGGCCCCCACCCGATAGCTGTTGCCGTCCGGCGTGCGCGCCCCGAACAGCTGCCCTTGCACGAAGCTGATGGGCGCGAACGCCTGCTCGTCCGTCGATCCCGAGCTGGTCCCGCCCTGCAGCGCCAGCACCCCGATGATGCGCACCGCCTGGTTGCGGATACGCACGGTCTGCCCCACGGCCTCGCCGCTGCCAAACAGATCTCTGGCGAGGGTGGCGCCCAGCACGGCCACCGCCGACCCCGCCCGGTTGTCGGCGTCGTCGAAGAGTGACCCTCTATCAACCGTCAGGTCCAGCATCGGGAAATAGGAAGGCACGGTCCCCACCACCGAGGCGAACTTGTCGGCAGCCGGAGCCACGAAGATCCGCCGTGTCGCCGAACTGGGGCGCCATGCCGGCCAGGGGCAACCCGAGTTCCTGGATGGCCTGCAGATCGCGCATGTCCAGGTTCTGCGCCGCGGCGGCGCTGCCGGGGCCCCGGTTCATGGTGCCGGGGAACACGATGATGAGGTTGCTACCCATGCCCTGGATCTGCTGCGTGATCGTGACCTGGGCCCCATTGCCCAGCGCCAGCAGCGCTACCACCGAGGCCACGCCGATGATCACGCCCAACATGGTCAGTGCCGAGCGCGTCTTGTTCGCCGCAAGGCTGTCCAGCGCCACCCGCATGACCTCTCCCAGGTTCAGACCGCCGGCGCCACCCCCCTCCAGCGGGGCAAACAGCTCGTCGGCTCCTTCCGGCGCGCCGCCCGGGAGCCGATCGCGATCCTGTGCGGCGGTCGTCATAGGACGGGCTCCGGGGCGGCCAGCGGGCGCTCCGAGCGTTTCGGCGGCGGGCCGTCGCCCACGAGCCGGCCGTCCCTTAGCATCAACACCCGGCCCGCATAGGCTGCCACGTCGGCTTCGTGCGTCACCACTACCGCCGTCAGGCCCTGCCGGCGGTTGAGCCACTGCAGGATGCCCATGATCTCATCGCTGGTGGCCGTGTCCAGGGCACCGGTGGGCTCGTCGGCCAGGATCACCGAGGGGCTGCCCACCAGGGCGCGGGCGATGGCGACCCGCTGCTGCTGGCCGCCGCTCAGCTCGTTGGGCCGGTGGCCCATGCGCTCGCCCATGCCGAGCAGCCTCAGCGCCGCCTGGGCCCGCGCCCGGCGTTTGCCGGCCGGCACGCCGCGGTAGATGAGCGGCATCTCGACATTGCGCAGCGCCGTCTGGCGCGCCAGCAGGTTGTATTGCTGGAAGATGAAGCCCAGCTTGGCGGCCCTGATCAGGGCCAGGTCATTGGCGCGCAGGCTGCTCACGTCCACGCCGTCCAGGATGTAGCTGCCGCTCGTCGGTGTGTCCAGGCAGCCCAGCAAGTTCATCAATGTGCTCTTGCCGCTCCCGCTGTGCCCGATGACCGCCACGAACTCGCCCTTCTTGATCTCGAACGAAACGCCGCGCAATGCCGGCACTTCGATCTCTCCCATGCGGTACACCTTGCGCAGGTCCCGCACGGCGATCATAGCGTCACCCATGTCTGCAGGTCCTTCCCGTCAGCCTCCGAACATGCCGCCCGACCGCTTCGGGGCCCCGTTGTCGGGAAGGGCCACCACGCGCTGTCCCTCGCTCAGGCCGCTCACGATCTCCGTCTGTGAGCCGTCGGTCAGCCCGGTCTGTACGTCGACCTCCTGGGTCGTCGCCTGCCCTTGCGCGTCCGTGCCCACGACCTGCACCACGTGCCCGGCTCCCTTGGGCAGCAGGCTGGCGTTGGGCACCAGCAGGACGTCCTGCTTGCGGGCCGTCACGATCGTCAGGTCGGCGGTCATGCCCACCTTGACCCGCGAATCATCGCCGGGGAAGGTCACCCACACCGCATAGGTGACCACCCCGCTGCCGCTGTCGGCCGCCGGGGCGATATAGCTCACCTTGCCGTCGGCCTGCCAGCCGTTCAGGGCCTGGATGGTGAGCTTGACCGGCTGGCCGAACTGCACCTGGGCCACGTCATTCTCGCTCAGCTTCAGCTCGACGTGCAGCGGGTTGCGGTCGGTCAGCAGCAGCACCTGGCTGCCCAAGCCCGTCGTGCTGCCCGGCAGAGCCATGGTGCCCGGCACGATCTCGACGCCGGAGACCACGCCGGCGAACGGCGCCTCGAGCGTGGCCTCGTCGAGGTTGATCTGCGCCTGCTGCAGCGCCTGTTCGGCCTGCGCGACGGCCGCCTGCTGGATCTGCAGATCGGTGGCCGTCGCGGGCGCGGTCAGCTTCGCCAGGTTCGCCTTCGCCGAATCGAGGTTCGCCTGGGCCACGGCCACGTCTTCGGCCAGTGGTGTCAGCTTGGCCAGATCGGCGTTCGCCTGGGCCAGCTGAGCGGCGGCCGATTCGACCTTGGATTGGGCATCGCTGCCGGCCGTCTGGCTCAACGACTCGTAGTCCGCCTTGGCCTGCTGGTAGGCGATCGTGTCCTGCTGCAAGGTCAGCGACTGGGGCATCATGGCGATATTGGGGAGCATGGCGACCTGGTCGTAAGCCGCCTGCGCCTGTTGTACGGCGGCGGCCGCCTTCTGCAGTGTCGCCGCCGCCGAATCCAGCTGCGAATTGGTCGTGCCGGCCGACCTGACGGCCGCATCGTACGCCGCCTGGCCGCTCTGTACGGCAGCCTCGGCGTTCGCCAGGTCGGGCGAAGTGGGGCCCTTCACGAGCTTGTCGAAGCTGGCCTGCGCCGAGCTCACGGACGCACGCGCGGCGGCCAGGTCCTCGGGGCGGGCGTCACCCTGCTGGGATTGCAGCAGGTGCGCCCTGGCGCTTTCGAGCGCTGCCTGCGCCGAGGCGACCTGCGACTGCAATTGGCGGTCGTCCAGCTTCGCCAGTGGCTGGCCGGCCTGCACGGTATCGCCGTTCTTGACCAGGACCTGGGTCACCGTGCCACTCGTCTGGAAGGCCACGTCGAGGCTCTGTTCGGCCGCCACGCTGCCGCTGCCCGAGACGGTGGCAACCAGGGCGCCCCTGGTCACCGGGACCGTCGCCGGCGCCACAGGCGCGGCGCGGTGAATCACGTTGCCGAGCCGCAGCCCGACCACGAGCAAAACCAGAACCAGCGCGATGCCACCGGCCAACCACTTACCCGAAATCGCGCTTCTCCCCCGCGTTAGTGTTACGCTTGCCATAAAGCAGTATTCACTCCTGTCGGTCTAACCGGTACCCCGGTTCCTATAGCCACCCTGATTGTGCACCGGCTTTGTAAACGCAGCATTAAGCCGGCCCGGCCAGCGACCCGGTGATCGCGCACACACGGCCAAACGGGCGCACGCCGGAGAGCGAATTATATCGCGATGTTACTTTTACACGCGATGCTGCGGCCTTGCAAGTTGGAGGTGGAGCTTTATCGACAACTGTGTCTACGCAAGGACGGAGGGAAAGGTTCGCGGCCAGGGCTACTGTCGCCCGAACAGCCTCCCCAGGAGCGGGATGGTCACCAAGACGGCTGCCTCCGGGCACAGCTCCTGGCAGCAGAAGCAGCGGATGCAACGTCCGTAATGGTAGATCGGCGGTGCCTTTTGGTTTCCGTCCCGCCAGTCAACCGCCTTGGGGCTGGCCGGGCAGTGCGTAACGCAGGTGCCGCAGCTCTTGCAGCGGGCCTCGTCGATGACGGGGCGCGGCGAGACCAGGTTGCGCAAGAGCCCCATCCCGGCCGAGGAGGGCACCGCACGGACAGGCGAGCGCACCACGTCGAAGTCTTTCTGGACGAAAGAGTCGAGCGGGTCACCCAGGAGCTCGATCTCTGCGGGATCAAAGGTTCCCAGTCCCCAGTCCTGGCCCGGTCCCATCGTCGGCACGAACGCGGGGTCCAGGTCGATCATCCGGCAGGCAGTGGCGTCGAGCGCCACAGGGTCCGCCGAAAAGAGCAAAGCGTTCATCTGCTTGGCGGACCCGCCGCGTGGGCCATTGCCCTGCATGGCCGTGACGGCGTCCATCACGTAAAGGCGCGGGCGCAAGTAGAGGCACAGGCACACCAGCATGCCTGCGAAATCCCGCGCGTTTGGCTGCGTGATGTGGCTCTCGGCTTTCAGCATCCCCGGGACGCAGCCGAACTGGTTCTTGACGGCCCCCGTAAAGCGCATCAGCCCATGGGTCTTGAGCTTGCTTATGCTGATGAGGCCATCGGCGTTCAGCACGGCGTTGGCCAGCATGAGGCGCTTGAGGAATGGTGAGTCCTTGAACTGGACCTGGCGCCCACCCTCGAAATCCGCCAGCGGGATGCCCAGCTCGCGTGCGACCTCGGCGTAACCCGCGCGGCGCATATTGCCCGCCGGCCTGCCTACCGCGGACGAGTCGCCGTAGCTCACGTTCGGCGTGATCCCCTTCGCGAGCCTGGCGACGGCCTTGAACACGAGAGGGTGCGGGCTGATCAGCTTCTCGGGCGCTTCGCCTACCAGGATGTTGGGCTTGAGGACGATCCTCTCCTCCGGTCGGAGGAAGGCCTGCATCCCTCCCAACAGGCCCACGCCTCTGGCGACGGCCTCCGCCACGCGCTGCTCTTCGTAATCGTTGCACCGGACCAGGGCCACTTGCGATTTCATGCGGGTCCAGGATTCTCCTCTCATCAGGCTACAGGCCCCCATAGTCTACCACGGCCGGGCCCAATGCAGCAGAACGGGTTACGCCCCGATTGGCTTCCCTGGTCCCGCCGCCCGCGCCCGGACGATCCTGACACCCGCCGAGCGGGCAAAGCGCAAGGCGCCCGGCTTTTGCACCTCCACCCCGCGGCTTGCACGAGTGGATGCTGCAGGCACAGCGCCGCGATCTCCGCCGCCAGCTTCTCGATCAGGCCGAACCGCGAGCCCTCCACCAGGGCCGTGATGTCTTCGGCCAGCGCGCTGTAGCTGAGGGTATCGGCGACGGCGTCAGACTCGCCGGCGGCGCGCGTATCGACGTCGAGCGTCACGTCGATTACCACATCCTGGCGGACGTTGCGCTCGTCCTCGTTCACGCCGATGATGGTCCGCAGCAACAACTCCCTGATGAATATCTGATCGCTCATGGCCGGTACCTCAAGGGTTGGGTGGCGGCCGCATCACGGCCACGGCCCTCGCCGGTTCTCAAGGGCTCGCGCCCTGCCTGTCCGCGAGACCCTGGCCCACAAAAGCATACCATGTGCCGGCCACCGTCGCAAGAGGCCGCGTATGGCACCGCCCATGAATCCTGGATACAATGGACAGTATAATGAATCGGCCTGTCGAGGAAGGATCGTGACATGAGACTACATGTTCAACCCATCGTGGCCCTTTGCGACCAGAGGATCGACATCTGTGTTTCGGAGCTGCCGGCGCACGGCAAAGTAAAGATCGGCGCTTCGTTTTGCCTGCCCTGGGCCAAAGGCGCACTGTATGAATCGGCTGCCTGGTTCACTGCCGGCGGGGACGGCCGGGTGGATTTGTCCCGGCAGGTACCCGATTCGGGTTCCTACGATTTCGTTGACAGCATGGGACTGATCGTTTCGGCGAAGAGCCATGATCCCAGGGCGCTGGAGAAGATCACCCGAAATATCTCCAGGAATGAGCCGTTCGGGTACACGCACACCTACAAGAAGGGCCTGGCTGCTGCGAAGAACAGAGAATCTGCCCGCATCAGAGTGGAAGATGCCGGCGCCGACCTGCTGATCATTACCGGCAAGGCCTGCAACATGTGGAACACGTATGAT
Source organism: uncultured Chloroflexia bacterium (assembly GCA_963808455.1). Lineage (GTDB taxonomy): Bacteria > Chloroflexota > Anaerolineae > CG2-30-64-16 > CG2-30-64-16 > CAWEHT01. The sequence goes on from CAWEHT010000100.1 coordinate 12,994, forward strand.
GGCTGCGTCGAAATCATGGATACGCTGTGCAAATGCGACTATTCGCACCGCTACGACATGGTGGTTTACGAAGATGCCGGCGAGCCGTATTATGTCCCCTATGTGTTCCCGGCGGGTGAGATATCCATGAAGATGGCACCCAGGCTGGTGCTGTCGATGGGCGGCACTTTGGCAGGAAACGCGCTGGCGCGGGCCGATTCGTGGGAGAGGACCATCCGGTTCTTCGGCGCCACCACAAGGTAAATGGACTTTGTTTATCCTGTCGTAGGAGGGTAGTGCAAAATGACTCAACTTGCCTTCGTCGGCCTGGGGGCCATGGGAAGCCGTGTAGCGAAACGATTGCTGGATGCGGGTTACCCGGTGATGGGCTACAACCGCACGCGCGCGCGGGCCGAGGTGTTGGTCTCGGCAGGCATGGGCTGGGCAGGCTCGCCGCGCGCCGCGGCCGGCGCGGCAGACGTGGTCTTCAGCATGGTCACGGATGACGCTGCCCTGGAGGCCATAGCCGAAGGGCCGGACGGCGTGTTGGCCGGCCTGGCGCCGGAGAAGATCTGGGTGGACATGAGCACGGTCAGCCCCGCAGCCAGCCGGGCCGTGGCCGCCCGAGCCGCCGCCCAGGGCGCTCAGATGCTCGACGCGCCGGTCTCTGGCGGCCCGATGACCGTCGAGCAGGGCAATCTGGCCATCATGGTGGCCGGAGACCAGGCAGCGTTCCGGCGCGTCGAGCCGCTCCTTCTCGCCATCGGTCCCAAGGTCAGCTACGTCGGCGGCAACGGCATGGCCCTGATCTTGAAGCTGGCCGGCAACCTCAGCCTGGCAGTCCAGATGCTGGCCTTCAGCGAGGGGGTGCTGCTGGCCGAGAAGAACGGCGTCCCGCGGGAGACGGCGGTGCAGGTCCTGCTGAACGGCGCCCTCGCTTCGCCGATGCTGAAGTACCGCGGGCCGTTCGTGCTGGAGATGCCCCACCCGCCCCAGTTCAGCGTCCAGCTGACCCAGAAAGATGTGCTGCTGGCGCTGGAAGTGGGGCGCGCCTGTGGGATGCCCCTGCCGACAACGGCGGTGGTCAACGAGTTTCTCACGGCGGCGAAGGCCATGGGGCTGGCCGGCGAGGATTTCGCGGCACTGTTCCAGGTGCTGGCGCGCTTCGCCAACGCCGCCTGATCGGCCCGCCACCCGAGCGGGTGGCCCCGTGCCCAACCAGTCAGGATTGCTCTTTTTGGCACTTCACCCGCAAGACTGGACCCGTCTTGTGGTATAATATGTGCGAACGCTAGGTTTTGCCTTCACGCTTGACGGCCCTCTTGCGGCCGAGGGCGTGGCCCGCGCATTGCGGAGGTTGACCATGCCAGATCGAGCGCGGATCAACAGTGCGTCCCATGATGCCGAAGCCCATCCAAAGACGAACAAGCCCCCCGCTCCGGTTCCGGCCGGGCCTGCAGGCACCACTTCTATCCCGCTGGGCGGCGCCCTGGGCGGGGCCGTCGACCTCAATCTGTTGAGCCCGGCTTTGCTGATTGCGCTGCAGCGCACCGTCGGCAACCAGGCCGTGCTGCGCCTGCTGGATCGCCGATCCCCGAAAGGCGGCGCGGTGGGCACCCCCGGCATCCAGCGCAAGATCGTCGATACGGACGAGATCCTGGGGGGCATACCCGACCTGCTGGAGGGGAACAAGCTCCTGGGCACGGGCACCGCACTCACGCTCGATACGCCCCTCAAGCAGCTCGGCGACGTCACCTTGCGCCAGTATATCACCCAAATCGTCGCGAACTACGAAACGCACTTCATGGCAAGCGCCAAGGACGATGAGACCCGCAACGTCATGAAGATCGTGGCCGCGCTGAGCAGCATCGGCAAGCTGATCGCTCGCTTGCTCAACGCGCCGATGGAGCACGGCAAGATCACCAAGGCGCTTCTCGCCGGGCTGAAAGACAGGCTGATCGCCGCGCTCACCGGTGGCAGCAAGGAAACAGGCGAGATCGCCAAGGCCGAGTCGTCGCTCACCCTGGCCGGCACGCTGGGCGGCGACGACCCGGTCGGGCTCTTCCTCCAGAACAAAATCACCCTCCGCAAAGCCGTGGACCGCATCCGCGCCATGGCTAAGGACGCGGGCAAGACGCCTGACGAGATCTTCGAGCTGCTCAGCCAGCAATACCAGAGCATGCTGGGTGCCTATAAGGAAAGCCAGGTGAAAACCGCCGAGAGGGAAGTTGACCCCAAAGCGCCCACGTTTCACCTGGCCGACCTCTACGGCGAGATCTCCCCGGACTACTTCCGCAACCTGCTCGACCTGAAAGAGGGCTCGGTGCAATGGGGTGAGAAGGGCATCCAGTTCAAGGACCCCAAAGAACGCAAGACCTGGAAGGCCCTGGATTTCGAGTGGCGGGCCAACGATCTTGAAGAACTGCGCAAGGCGGTGGCCAAGCTGCCGGAGTCCGAGACCATCCCCGACCTTACAGAGACCCAGCGCTCGGAGCGCGGGCTGGGGGCGGCTCAACGTGAGGCAGGAGAAATACCTGCTCGGCGTGGAGAGGGCTGAGAGCAACGAACACTCGGCAGCCCAGATCGCCATGACCCGGTTCTTCCGCGAGAAGGGCAGCACCACGCCGGGGCCCGACCTGGAGAAGTCTGTCGTCAACCTCGAAACCGGGCCGCTCACGGTGACTTTCAAGCCGCAGGACCTTTTCGGCCCCACGAAGCACATCACCACGTACAAGAACTTCTTCGAGGTCTTTTCGCAGAACAAGCAGGTCAAAGAGGTCCTGCCTTCCCTGCAGTCCACGGAAGAGCTCTCTAAATTCCAGGATAACCCCCTGGGCCGCGGCGGCGGCTACGGGCAGTGGCGCTTGGAAAAGGACGAGGGGGCGCTTGGCGACACGGCGCTGGAGGCGTCAGACCTCCCCGTCTTCGGCGCCATCAACATGGGCTTTGTAAAGAACAAGGGCCTAAACTATTACGGCGACTTCCACTTCCTGCTCAAGCCGTCAATTCGCAAGCGTTCGGCGTTCACTTGCAGCACGACGCCGCCTGAGCGCCGTGACATGACCTTGCTCCTCGACGACATGCGCAAGAGACACAAAGACAATGAGATCCTCCAAATCCGTGACGGCACCTATAGTCTCGTGGACATCGAGGTTCACGTTTTCGGTCAAATTGACCTTAAGCAGGATGTCGAGGCGGTGTACGTGCCGCCCCAGCTCAACCTGGTGGAATCCGACATCCGTGGCACGCACGATGTCTTCAGCCCCTCATTGGGCATGATCAAGAACGTCCCCGACGAAACGGTGCCGGAGATCCTGCGCGACCTGATCCCCCTCCGACTGGCCAAGCGCCAGGGCTGAGGAAGAGCTTAGGAAGTTCTTCGACAAGGAGATGATCAAGTCCACCCAGCCCGAGGCTCCGCCCATGCCCACGATGGAGACCGGCCCGAAAAAGGGCAAAGGCAAGGGCAAGACGTCCGTGCCTACCAAGAAGGGGAAGAAAGGCTGCTTCATCACCAGCGCCTGTGTCGAGGCGCGCGGGCTGCCGGACGACTGTGAGGAGCTGGCGACGCTGCGGGGCTTCCGCGACGGCTACCTGAGCCGCATCGAGGGCGGCCAGGGGCTGATCGAGCTCTACTACAGCCTGGCACCGGCCATCCTGGCGGAGATCAAGGCCCGTGAGGACGCCGCCGGCGTCCTGAAAGGGCTCTACGCTGTGATCCGCACGTGCGTCGAAGACGTCCGGCGCGGGCGCAACGACCGGGCCCTGGCAACCTACACCGGCATGATGGGGCAACTGGCCGCCCAGTACTGCCCGGCCGCGGCCGGGTTGGACCTCGCCGGCCTGCTGGGCCGCCGGCCACATCCGGAGGCGTGAGGTATGGGCGAAATCCTTGACGTGATGGACGAGTTCTTCCGGGCCGATGGCTGGCACCCCGTCCGGCTCGATGACCGGGCGATCTCACGGATGGGCTACCGGGGTGAGAACGGCACTTGGGAGTGCTACGCGGAGGCTCGCGAGGAGGCCCGGCAGTTCATCTTCTATTCGGTCTGCCCGGTCAATGCCCTGCCGGAGACCCTGCCTGCCGTGTCCGAGTTCCTGGACCGCGCCAACTACGGCCTGCCCATCGGCAACTTCGAGCTCGATTGGGACGATGGCGAGTATCCGCTTCAAGTCGAGCATCGACGTGGAGGGCGACCGCCTGACCGCGCCTTTGGCCCGGCAGGTGGTTTACGCCAACATCCTGGCCATGGACCGTTACCTGCGCGGCATCATGCGGGTCATCTTCGGCAAGGTCGAGCCCGCGGCCGCCATCGCCGAGATCGAAGCCTAGCGCATATGCAGGGGACATCGTCGGTATCGGCGTGTGTCATTCTGAGACGTCTATGACCTCGGGCGGTCATGTGGCATGGCGAGAAACTGCCTGCCTGTCATTCTGAGCGGGTCTGTCCACGATCACTGTCGCCGGCGAGCCACAGCGAAGAATCCGTCGTCAGGGAGTTTCTTAGAAGACGTTCATGACCTCGGGCGGTCATGTGGCATGGCGAGAAACCGCCTGCCTGTCATTCTGAGCGGGTCTGTCCACGATCACTGTCGCCGGCGAGCCACAGCGAAGAATCCGTCGTCAGGGAGTTTGTTAGAAGCGGGTATGCAAGCCGGCCTGCGCTGTGGCGAGCCGCCAGCGACGAAGTCCCCGCAGGGGGAGAATCCGTCTCTGTGTCACCGAAAGGGTCCCCTGTTTCTGCACCAGCGGGATTGCAGCCGGGGCCGCCTGGGCCCCCGAGCAGGTACAGTTTCTTTGCTGGGGGCCAGGCGGCCCCCGCAAGGATCAAAGAAGCATCGCTTGGGGGCCAGGCGACCCTCCCGCCCCGGCTTCAGGCGCCGAGAGCCACGAACCGCGCCCGGAAAGTATCCTCTAGAGCCGCACGCTCGGGACGGCCAAGCAGCGACGCTCGAACGGCATTGAGCGCCAGCCCCTCCAGGTCCCCCTGTTGCAGGCCGAACGTGGCGGCGGCCCGCTCGTACTCTTCGGTGAGCGTGGTGCCGAACATCGGCGGATCGTCGGAGTTCAGCGTCACGTACAGCCCTTCGGAGAGGAGGCGCGGCAGCGGGTGGTCGCTCCAGCTGCGGACCCCACCGAGGCACACGTTGCTCGTCGGGCAGACCTCCAGCGGGATGCGGCGCTCCCTCAGCTCGCGCACCAGTTCGGCGTCCTCCAGGCAGCGCACGCCATGCCCGATGCGATCGGCGTGCAGGCAGCGCAGCGCGCCCCAGATGCTCTCGGGGCCCATAGTCTCGCCGGCGTGCGGCACGCGCGCCAGCCCGGCCGCTCGGGCCCGCTCGAACGCGTCCTTGAACTTCTCGGGCGGGTGACCCTGCTCCGGCCCGCCGAGGCCCAGGGCCGTCACGCCGTCCCCCATGCCGCTGATGGCCCAATCGGCGATCATAGGGCCTTCCTCGGCCGGGATCTCGCGGGGAATGTCGATCGTCAGGGTCATGGAGATGCCCAGCTCCTCCCGTGCCCACATACGCTGCGGGAGATGGCCGCCAGCTGCTCGGAAAACGGGATGCCGTTGTAGAGCCATTGCCAATAGGCGGTGTAGGTGGCTTCCGTGTGCAGGACGTTTTGCCCGGCCTGGCCGGCCAGGAACTCGCGGGCGATCAGCTCGATATCGTCGGCGCTGCGCAGGCACTGCACGATCGCCCGGTAGATCTCGGCAAAATGCGGGAAGCCGGTGAAGGCATACCACGCCCGCAGCTCCTGCACGCTGCCGGCCGGCAGCGTCTTGCCGTTGCGCTGCGCCAGCGTCAGCAGCGTCTCCGGCCGGATCGAGCCTTCGAGATGCACGTGCAGCTCAGCCTTGGGCATAGCGCGAATGAACGCTGTCAGACCCGCTTGGTTATCCACTTTCACCTCCTGGTTGCGAAGACTCTACAGGCCAGCGACCTTCGTGATAAGGAGTGGCAGCACCCTGAGCTGGTTCTGGACGATCTGGGCCATGGTCACGGCTTGTTCCGCAGGGATCATGTGCAAGCTATACTGCAGCGCGAGCAATCCATTCCAGGCAACGAATGCGACGCTGAGCAGCACGACAAAAGCGCGACGGACTCAAGTCGTGGCCAGACTCCACAAGCCTGCAAGCCCCACGACGAAGCCAAAACTGCAGCTTGAAAACATCCGCCCGCCGAAGCTGGCGCCTTGCCACCACTCATACCACGACGATATGACGTATGCCTGGAGGCAGAACGCCAGCAGCAGGCCAATGAGCTGTAGATGCTTTCTTGCCGCAAGGAAGCCGCCTGCCATCGCCAGCAGGATCAAAGGGTGCCAGGCGAACAGGCCGTGAAAACCGGAGAACAGGACAGGACCCACCTGCGGGTGCAGCCAGTCAAAACTGGTGGCCCTGCCGGCCGTCGCGCCCTCGATCAGGTAAGGGACGCGAGTCAGGCTGCCAAACTCGATCCTGTACACCAACGACTGAAACGCGGCCGCAACCAACACGCCGCATCCGACCCAGGCGAGCGGCAGCAGACGCTCAGGGTCCACCTTGCCCCACGCTTCTCCAGCGCAGCACGATCAACCATAGCGGCACGACGGCAAAGAGCACGTCCTGTGGTCGAACCAAGGTCGCCAGGCCGAGTGTGATGCCCATCCACGGCCTGGCCCTGCGAGAACCCAACCAGTCTTGGGTGAGCGTCAGGTACAGGAACGCCGACACCAGGAACTCGGAAACCGCATGGGACATCGACGGCGCAATCGCCAGGTAGTAAAACAGGGAAGACCCGAACCACACTCCGAGCGCTGCGATGAGCGCCGGAAACGCCCCGAACAGGGTCCTCGCCGCGCGATAGGCGAGATAGAGCCCAGCCATGCCGAGGAGAGCGCTTCCGGTACAATAAGAGAGTTCGTAGGGCCACGAGAGCCCGTTCGCCGACACGGCCACTCCCAGCCTCTGCAACAGGAGCGCAAAAAGGTGTCCGATAAAGAAGAACGGCGAAAGCACAATCGCCATGCCGGCTGAGTACTTGCTGTACTGCGGAATCGGGAAAGGCCAGCGTGCCTCCCCGCTCAGCCTCGCGGTAGTTGTGGCGAAGTACTGGTACTCCTTGGAGACGTCAAGACTACCGTCGAAGACGAGGGAGCGCAAAGGCGCGTAATACCCGATCCCGTCGCTGAAGACCCCTTCGCCGCCCTCCAGGCAAAAATACGCGCAAAAAATGGCCAAGGTCGCCAGACACGCGGCCACCAGCACGATGCCGGGCAGGGTTCGGCTCAGGTTCCTGGCGCGCCAGGCGCTTGCCCTCACGATATCATCGCCTATACAGATCAGAGCGCCGCCGCCGAGATGTGCCCGACCGGCACGCGGTCCACCTTCTGTACCGGCATGACGTCCACGATCGCGTAGTCGCGCGTGCCCAGGCCGAGGCGCTCGCCGTACTTCACCACCAGGTACGGGTCCTTGTATGGCCCGTGCAGCTGCTGGAGCGGGTGTCCCCCGCATGCCTGCACTTCCATAGAAAGCGGCACGTGCTCCTCGATCAAGCGATGCCGGCCGATGGCGTCCAGCGTGGCCTGTTCCACCGCCACGATGTCGTCGCCGGCGAAGATGCCGGCATCGGGCAGCACCGGCATGCCCGTGAAGCCGAAGCAATCGCAAACGGGCGTGATGTGCGTCGCGACATTGATGAAGACCATCTTTCCCGGCGCGAAGGTGCCCAGCGTCAGGCTCACGGCTATGGCGTTGGCTTCCTGAAACGACGCAAAGTTCACCGGATCGATCTTCAAGGCGCCTGCCGGCGCCAGCGCGCAGGCAGCGCCCGCACTGGTTACATTGCTCGAAGTGAACGTGGATCTCCTCCGGATCGTTCTGGTCCTCGACCACGGCTCCGAACGGGCACGCCTCGATGATGGCCTTGCGCTGCGCCGCGTCGCGACACAGTTCCTTGAACCAATAGCGATCGAAGTGCATGGTGTCATGCTCGGCGCTGCGCGTGGCCGAGATCATCGATCCCAGCGCCAGGTTCTTGAAGGCGCCGCCGAAGCTGCACGAAGGATGTCCCTTGGCATGGGCCAGGTCAACCAGGAACGTGGCATCGTGAAGCAGGCCGGCCATGCCCCATTCCTTGATATTCTTGTAGGGGCGCTCGCAGGTGTAGAAATACTTCTCGTTCGGGCCGGCCACGGGCAGGATCGGGCAGCCGACCGTCTCGGCCGTATAGCCGCGCTCGCTGGCCGTCAGCGCGCTGTGTGCGTGGTCGGTGACGACGGGTTGCCCGCCGCCATCCTTGACAGCCTGCACGACCCGCCGCACGAAGACCGGGTGCAGGGTCGAGTAACCAACGTTGCCGCCCAGATGCATCTTCACGGCCACCAGCTCGCCCTTCACGCGATCGCGCAGGTGCAAAGCCTCCAGGATGCGGTCCAGCTTCAGAGGGAGGGTTTCCTCGGCCACCAGGCGCGACTGCCGCGGGTCCCCAAAGAAGACAGTGCTTGGCATACAGTTACTCCTTTTCCATCACCGCAGGCTCATCCGAATTGAGGACTGTAAAGCGTGTGGCCGTACTATAGCAGCTTGCCCCACGCGCACAAAGTTCGCGCCCCTTGACAGCTGGCACCTCAGGCTGTAGCATGGTCACATTGGAGGCCGCCGCATGCACCCTGTTCTAAAGTCGCCACGGCCGGCACGCTGCCCCGGCACAGGGGCCGACACCGCACCGGAACCTGAGCCCGCCGAACGGCTTCGAGCGTTGCGTAGCCTTCACAGAGTGCGCCCTATCACAGCGCTCCTGATCGCCGCAAAACGGGCGTGGCCCAGGCTGGCCCAGGCCGCGAGCTTCCCGTGCAGCCTGGCCCGCATCCTGCACGGCAGGCCGCAAGTCTCGGGGAGGCTGGCCGGACATGAGCTGCTGCGGATCATCCTGGCCCGGCGCAGCGTGCGCAGCTTCGCGTCCCAGGACTTGCCCGAAGATGTGTTCGCCGCGATCCTGGAAGCAGGGCGTCTGGCACCCTCCACGGTGAATTTGCAGACCTGGACTTTCCTTACCTTTACGCCGGCGAGCTGGCAGGCGACCTTCGGGCAGGCGCTGCCCTTCGGGGGGCAGCGCGCTCGTGCTCGTCCTCGGCGACACCCACCGCGCCAGGGCCGTCATCGACGCCTTTCCCGCCAGCCCGCTGGTGGAATACACCGTGGCGGTGATGAACGCTTCACTGGCCGCCATGAACATGAACATCGCGGCCGAAGCATTGGGCGTCTCATCGGTGATGCTCTCGGAGACGGGGCGCACCGGCTTCTTCGACACCGCGGATCTGGCGAAGGCCCTCTGCCTCCCACCTGGGGTCTGGCCGCTGATGACGATCTGTTCTCGGCTATGCTCGCGGCGCCAGGCCGCCCATGCCGCCCAGGCTGCCCCCGGATCAGGTGTCCTACGCCGGGCCCTATCGCGAGCCGGACCCGCGTGATGCAAGGCTGGCTGGGGCAGATGGTGGCTGGCTACAAGGCCATGAACCCAAGGTCCTCATTCGATGCGCAGCTTCGCACCTATCAACGCAAGATCGGCCAGGCGGAGGCGGAGCTGGAGGGGCTGGTGCTCGGCAAAGCGGGCGAAGGGGCCGGGGAACAGGGAGTAGGGAGTAGGGAATAGGACTACTCCCTGTTCCCTATCAACTATTCCCTCGTCTCATCTCCAGAGCGTCCGCACGGCGATGGACGTCTCTTTCTCGACCTGGATGGTCCCGTCAGCGGCAATCCGCACCTCAGCCCGGTCGGCCATCTGCACCTTCCCCGGCACCAGCTCGCCGACCACATAATCGTACTGGTTTGCATCAGGCTTCGAGTCGGCGCACTGGTAGTTGATCCGGTCGTTGTGCACGAGCCCGGTCGCTCCGGTCAGGAAAACGCACCCGACGCCGTCGGCGAGGAGCAGCATCCACCCGCGGCGATAACTCGCGCTGGGGGTGGGGAACGGCCCGGGCAACGGCTGGGTGAGGTTGAGCCGGAATCCCGGCTGGCCTTGCAGAGGGTCCGCCCCGCACTCGACCGCGCCGCTCGCCCCCGGCAGGCTGAAGCATGGGTCCATGATGAGGTTACGGATCATGCAGCGCCATGCGCCGGGCCGGGTGATGCTCATCGAACTGGTCCAACAGTGGCCGCTCTGCGCCGGGCCGGCCGGTGCTGGCGCCGTATAGGTGATGATCTGCGTCGTGGTGACGGGTAATGCCGCCGTGGGGGCCGGCGCCGCGCCCGCCATGGGCGTAGAGCTGGATGGTTGTGTCACGGTCGCGGCCCGAGCGTTCGCCGCTGGAGCCGGGCTCCCCGGCAGGGACAGAAAGACCGTGTTCGTGCCAGCCGGTGACGAGGGCGGGTTGGCCGCGCAGGCCGCTGCGCCGGGTGCGCCGGCGCAGGCTGCCGTACCCAACGGCGAGACCGCCGCGCTTGCAGCACCCGCGGGGGCGCCCGCCGGCGCCGCCGGAGGAACCGCCGCGCAGCCGGCCACGCCGAACACTGCGCAGGCCAGGGCAACAACGAACGTCGTCCGCAACACAAAGACCTCCTCTGCGCGCTCCAATAGCCTGGATGGCGCCTGCTATCCTACGGGAGGATCAGCGACCACTATTATACGAGAGGATCAGACTGTGGCAAGCGGGAGCGACAGATATAAGGTCATCACGGCGCCAGGGGCACTCTCGACCTCCATCGTCCCGCCCAGGGCCGCGGCGCGCTCGCTCATGGCGAGCAGCCCGAGGTCACCCTGGGCCCGGGCCTCTTCGACGTCGAACGGCACGCCGTTCCCTTCGACGATCACGCTCAACCATCCCGGCCGGCGCCCGGCCGTCACCGACACGCTGCGCGCCGGGCCGCGTGCCACCAGGGAGGCCAGCGCCTCCTGCACGATCCGGAAGATGCCGGTTTCGGCGCGGCATATTCAGCCTCGCACCTTCCAACGCGCCGAATTCCGCACCGGCCTCGATTTCATGGTCGCGCCCGAATTCAGCCACCATCGTGCGCAAAGCCGGCCCCAACCCTGCCCGATCGAGCCCCGCCGGGCGCAGGCCCACCGCCAGGTCGTGTAGATCGGCGAGGACCCCATCGGTCAGCCGGCTCAGGTCGCCTATGCGCGGGGCCAGCACGGCGGGGCAATTGGCGTCACGCTGCAGCGTGCCCAGCCCAAGCAACAGAGCGCAAAGGCGCTGCCCCTCGTCGTCATAGAGCTGGCCCGCGACATAGCGCCGCTCGTCCTCCTGCAGCTCCACGAGCCGCCGGGAGAGGCCGTGCAGGGCTGCCTCCCGCTGCATGAGCTGCGCGGTCGCCCCCTTCAGGTTCGCCGCCATGCGGTTGAAAGCGCGGGTGAGCTCTGCGATCTCATCCCGGCCCTTTTCCGGTATCGTGTGCTCCAGCCGGCCGGCGCCGACGATCTCCACCCCGGCGCGCAGCTTGTCGAGCGACCGCAACGTGCGCCGGTAAATCATCAAGTAGTTGGCCATCACGTAGGCCGCGAACAGGGCCAGCAGCGCGAATCCCAGCACGGTGCTGGTGCCCTGCCAGCCGTCGGCCTGCGCCGCGCAGCTGCCCCGCCAGCCGGGATGCGTCCAGCAGCATTGCTTGATCCACCGCCTCGATCCGGCTCCAGGAAAGCTGCAAGAAGGCAGAGTCGGGGGCCGCAGCCCCCTGGCCGGCCGATCGCGCCTGAACGGCCAGGGATACCTCGCTGAATACGGTCTGCAGCTGCTCGCGATTGGCCCGGATGCTCGCGGCCAGCGTTGCACCTTCGGCGTCCGCCGGGGACAGATGCGATACATCGTCCGAAAACGAAGTGAATCTTGCCCACCAGAGGGTCCGTCCCTGGTCCTGACGGTAGAGGAGATACTGGCTTGCCAGGTAGCTGAGGTCACCGGCCCCACGCTCGATGTCGTCGGCGACCTGGACCTGCTGGTTCAGTGCGGCGACCTCGCGCTCGGTGAGCGCTACCGACACGGACATGACGGCCAAGATAGCACAGGCGATCGTCAGGGTTGTGAGGAAAAGCGTCCTGATTCTCATCGCAGCCCCTCCTGGCAGGCATTATTCTGGTTGATATTACACTAATTTTTCGTATCTGGCAAGAGGGTTGCGCGCGGAAACCATAGGCGGATCTTGGGTTGGGGAAGGCGCCTGCCGGCCACGGATCGGGGCCGGGCCCGCGCTGGGGCGCTTCGGGGTGCCTGGATGGCGGGTCGCCGGCGCGCCCGCCGCCATTCCAGCCCGCGATGCGCATCGCCCGCTGACATCGATGCATCCGCCGCAAGCGCGAGGGGTTAGCCTTTCATGGGGCAAGCTCAGGGTGAGGGACGGGGCGCCACACAGACGCGGAAGCCTGTATCGTGCGCCCGCCACGGCTCCTGGTCGCGGCCGGACCCGCAGCAAAATGCATCGTGCGGCGACTCGAAGGAACCGCCCATCAGCAGGCGAAAATCGCGCCCCTCCGGGTCTTCACGCCCATCGTCCGGGCGATAGGGGTCGCCAAAGAGCAGGTTGCCTTGCCGATCACGCGTGCGCGTGCTCGTCCACTCCCACGTGTTGCCCAACATATCGGCGCAGCCAAAGGGGCTGTCGCCGCGCGGGCTGTACGAGCCCACGGGCGTCGTGTCACCGGCTCGGGCGCGGCCGCTTCCGGCGCCGCCGGCGCGGCAGTTGCAGCGCCCGGGGCCCGGCTGCCCGGCCCCCCAGGGATAGCAGCGCCCGTCCACGCCGCGTGCCGCCTTCTGCCATTCGGCTGCCGTGGGCAGCCGCACCATGGCCCCTGTCATTTTGCCGGCCCAATCGCAGAACGCCACGGCATCGAACCAGGTCACCACCAGCACGGGATGTTCGCCCTTGGCGGCGACGCTGCTGGCGCCGCCGAACGGATGCTGCCAGTTCCGGTCGAGGTGAACGATCCTGTCGGGCTCGTCAAGCGATAGCGGGTCGAAGCTGTAGGCCCTTCTGGCCCATGGCGTGCTGCGCCGCCCGGTCGCGGCCACGAAGGCAGAATATTCGGCCACCGTTACCGGGTAGAGCCCGATGAGGTACTCGCCGAGCCACTGGGCCCTTCGCTCGCACGCACAAGCCTCTCCGACGGCAGGGCCGCCGCCAGGAACACAGCTGCCCATCAGGAAGTCGCCTGCCGGCACGCGGGCCAGTGGCATCTTTAGGCCCGGCCCCAG
>CAWEHT010000101.1:0-17922 GCA_963808455.1 uncultured Chloroflexia bacterium
AGGATGTAGTCGTGGTGGGTCTCCTCCTCAGGGAAATCCTTGCGCTCCTGCCGCAGCTTGCGCACGGCCAGGAACTCCAGGATGCGGCGCTTGATATCCTCCAGGTCATAATGGTCCTCATCGAGCACCTGGCGCGCATGCGGGATGTCCAGGTCGTCCGCGGTTGATTTGGACCATGGCAGGTCCACCATCCAGTCGAGGTAAGACTTGATGACGGAATACTCGGCTGCCTGTGTGGGCATCTTGCGCAGGCGGTCCAGCTCGCGGCGGGCTTCTTTCTCGGCCTCCTCTGGCATCCCGGCTTCGGCGATACGCCGGTCGAATTCCTGGAGCTCCGCTTCCTGCTCGTCACCCTCTCCCAGCTCTTTCTGGATAGCCTTGAGCTGTTCGCGCAGGAAGTACTCCCGCTGCATCTTGTTCATCTCATCCTGGGCCTGCGTCTGGATCTACGGCCCAGCTCCAACACCTGGAGCTCCTTGTTGAGGAAAGCGTTGAGCTTCACCAGCTTGGTCGTGATCGGGTCAGACTCGAGGATTCTCTTGTGCTTGCCCCGCCCCCATACGCACGCTGGCTGCCACCAAATACGCCAGTTGGCGGGCGCTGGTCGCGTTGATGGCCGCCGTCTCCAACTCTTCGGGCATATGCGGCACCAAAGCCACCAGGCGACGGAACAGCTCCTGCGCCGTGCGCATGAGCGCTTCCTGCTCGAAGCGACTCCCCCTCGACGTCGGGCAGCAATTCCACCTCAGCTCGCAGGTAGGGCTGCTCCTGCAGAAAGCGCGTGATCCTGATCCGTTCGAGGCCTTGCACGATCAGTCGCACTGTGCCATCCGGCGCCTTCAGCATCCGATGCACGACTGCCACCGTCCCCACTGCGTGCACCTGGTCCGGGCCAGGCTCTTCGACATCGGGGTCACGGGCGGCCACCAGGGCGATGAAACGCCGTTCGGGCGCCTCCACGAGGCATTCATCGACCAGTCGAATCGAACGCTCCTGGCCTACCGTGAGCGGCAACCACATCATGGGAAAGACTACTACGCCCCGCAGCGGTAACACCGGCAGGTCGGAAGGAAATGTCACATCTCCCAACTCTATGTTCTCAGGCATACTCACAATCCTTTATCGCTCTCGTCAACCACCTGCACAGGGATACGATGCGGCTGCGCCTTGCGCAGCAGGATTTTCAGGAACCCGTTCTCATAATGAGCGTCGATGTTCGTGCCATCGATCGGCCAGGGCAGGTAAACTTGCGTGCGAAATTTGCCATAGCGTATCTCCATCTGCTGGTATGCCAGTTTCTCGACCGGGTCGCGGCGCTCGCCGGCGACCACCAGCGCACGTCCAGCCAGGGACACTTCGTATTCCCCTTCGTTCAGGCCGGCAACCTCAACGATCACCACCGCGCTGTCGTCGGTCTCGTAGACATCCGTCGGAGGCCGCCATGCCGATTTATATTGATTTCCCCAACGCAACTCATAATACGGTTCTCGATACACGTGCACCACCTCCCGCTGCAGCCACGCTGGGCCAGCCAACAGATGCTAACACATGCCCTGCACTCAACTTGGCATGTTACCTCTCTATCTATATCTGTTGTGTTAGAATTGCGCTTCCTTCTCGTTAGTATTGCGTTGGAACAATCCCCTTAGGGTATAATCCCGCGAGATGTCAGCCGAACAACCTCGCTTTTTGCGACAGACTCTCGCCGGATTTCTCGATCGCTTGGCCGGCCCTGGCCCGGCACCAGGAGGCGTCTCTTCTGCTGCCATAGCAGGTGCTCTGGCGTCGGCACTCGTCGCCAAGGTCGCAACGGTGACCTTGCGCCGTGAGTTGAGCCCAGCCAACGCCGCTCGGACGGTCGCGCTGCGTGGGCGAGCGGCTGAGTTGCAGGCCCAGCTGGCCGGGCTTGCCGATGCTGACGCGCAGGCCTACCTGCAGGTCCTGGCTGCTTATCGTCTTCCAGATTCCATAGCCGCCGAGCGGACCCAACGTGTGGAAGCTGTGCAGCGCGCGCGCTGCGCGCTGCCATACTGACGCCGATTGCCACGAGCGAAGCCTGCCTGCAGGTGTTGGAACTTGCCGCGCAGGCCGCCCGGGAGGGGGCCCGGGTCGTGACCAGCGACGCGGTGGTAGCCGCACGACTGGCTCACGCGGGGATGCTGGGAGCCGTCGACGGCGCGCTCGCCAACCTGGCCCGGATTCAAGATGCCGGGTTCCGGGAAGAGACGGCGGCCCGGCTGCGTACCGCGTCGGCCGCGTGTGACCAGGCGTTGGCAGCTATAATAGCCGCCTCGAGCCAGGCGTCCGAGAGCACTTGATGATTGGCAGGCATCCCGGAACGGTCGAGCGTCGTCGCCGAACAGGAACCGGCGCGAGCCTGCTGGTCGTCCTCTCCGGGTACTTCGTGCTGACCCTGGCGCTCACTTATCCCCTGGTCCGCTGCTTCACGAGCGCCATCCCAGGGGACGCGGGCGACGGATGGCAGAATTACTGGAATCTTTGGTGGATCAAGACCGCGCTCCTCGAACAACATAGCAGCCCCTACTTCGCCAGCTTGCTGTACGCCCCGACCGGCGTAAGCCTTTTGTTCCACACGCTCAACCCGTTCAACGGCTACCTTACGCTGCCGGTGCAGCTGGCCTGGGGCTTGCTCCCGGCCTATAATACGGCCGTCGTCTTCAGCTTCGTGGCGGGCGGCCTCGGCAGCTACCTGTTGGCAAGGCAGGTGTTGGGAACGCGGAATAAGCTCCCGGCCTTCGCTGCGGGCATCATCTTCAGCTTTTCGCCCTACCACTTCGCCCACCTGCTCGGCCATCTTCAGCTCATCGCCCTGGAGTGGATACCCTTCTTCGCCCTGAGCATCACCCGGCTGCGCACGAGACAGCGCCCCGTCGGCATTGAGGAAACACGATGGCCTCTCCGCCAGCTGCTCAGTCGGGATGCCCTGCTGGCTGGCCTGTTCCTGATCCTGGTAGCCCAATGCGATTGGTATTATGTCCTCTACTGTCTGATTTTCATGGGGTTGGCGGTGCTCTGGGCTGGCTGGCAGAGTTTGCCAGGCCGGGGCAAGCACGCCCCGGGGCCACGCTCGGGCCGGCCTTTCGTCCAGCTGTTGGCCGGCTGCATCGTCGCCTTCCTGATCTTCGTCCTGGTCATCAGCCCCGTGCTCGTGCCGATGCTTGGCGAAGCCATGCGCTACCGCTTCATGGTGCCCGACCCATCCCAGAGCCGCCGATTTTCCGCTGACCTGCTGGCCTTTGTTACCCCGCTGGAGTTTCACCCGTTGTGGGGGACGCTGGCCGGCAAGCTGGCCCGCGGCTTCACCGCCAACCTGACCGAGCACGAGGTCTTCGCGGGCTACACGGCCATCTTCCTGGCTGCCGTGGCCCTGGCAGCCTGGCTGCGTGATAGCATGCCCCGCTCGCCGGGCCACGTGCCGGCCAGGACTTTGGAGTCACTTGTGCACGTGCAGGGAACATCCTCAGAAGCGGCGTCTGTCATTCTGAGTCCCCCATGCCGCCGCGCCGGCACATGGGCGGCCAAGAAACCCGCCAATGTCACCCTGAGGCCGGGTCCCGTGACGCACTTGACGAGCAGGGTCGCCCAGGCCGAAGGGTCCGTCGCCGGGGAGTTTCTTGGTAGCGGGCATGCAAGCCAGCCTGCGCAGCGGCGAGCCGCTAGCGACGAAGTCCCCGCAGGGGGAGAATCCGTCTCGGTGGCACCGAAGGGGCTCCCTGCTTCTGCACTGGGCGAGGACCCAGGCTCTCGCGCGTCACCGATGACTGGCTTCTGGCTGCTGGTGTTTGCCGTCTTCTTTGTCCTTGCATTGGGGCCTGTGCTACACATCGCGGGCCAGACCGCCCTCTTGCCGGGCCGGCGAGAATTGCCGCTGCCGTACGCCGGGTTTGTGCATCTCCTGCCGTTCATGGATATTTCTCGGTCCGTCAGCCGCTTCGACGTCATGGTGATGCTGGCGCTGGCCGTGCTGGCCGCTCTGGGTTTGGCATACGTCCGGCGTTGGTCCCGCGCCGGCACCTGGCTGGCGGCCGGGCTCACTTGCCTTGTCCTGTTCGAGTTCTGGCCGGCCCCCTATCCGATGAGCCAGCCCGATACGCCGCCCTGGTACACAAGGCTGGCCGCCGATCCGCGCTCCGGCACTGTGCTCAATCTGCCGATGAACTGGGACCGCTCCAATTACTTGCTGTACCAGACCGTCCACGGCAAGCCGCTCGCCGCCGGCTACATCAGCCGTCCCGACCCGCGCACACTGGTCAACCGGGCACCGGTCCTGCAGGAATTTAGAAACGAAGGACCGGACATCGTCAATTTCGACCTGGCAGCCCAGGGCGAATCCGTGCTGGCGGACCTGGGCATCCGTTGGGTGGTGCTCGATCGCTACCAGATGCCGGGTGCGCCCGAGCGCGCCTACAATGAGGGCACGGCGCGCCTGATTTTCGGCAGCCAGGCCCCCATTTACACCGATGAAAGGCTCACCGTTTACGAAGTGCGGGCCGGGGCCAGCCCGGCGCCCTACATCATCCTTGGGCCGGAAGATTGGCAGCCGCTCCGGTTGGATCCTGATGGAGCGCGACTGAGCCACGCGTTCCAGGGCCACGCGGCCCTTTACGTGCAGGCTGCCGCAGCCGGCCTGGTAGTGGTCCATGTGGCGCTGGCAAGCGGCAGCGCCACGCTGGACGCAGTACCGAGCAGCCGAACCGGCCCGGCGCGCCCGGCGCCCCAGTACGACCTGCCCTTGCCCGTGCGACCTGGGGCCAACGAAATGGTACTGCGCACACGCGCACCGGACGGGGTCGTGAGTGTCGCATCTCTTGGGGTGACGTGGGCCGGACGTTGACACGGGCGCGCAGGCGACGCCGAAAGAGGGAGGCTCGGGGCTGAAAGTGCCCTATGACACGCCGACCCGGCGTCTTCGTATTGGCCTCGCCAGCACGGCAGTTTTGTGCTATAAAGTGGATGGGGAGGTAAGAGTGGAAACAGAAAGAGATGCTTTGCCGGTCACTTTACGACCCGACGAGGTGCGCCAGACAATCGCCCGTTACATGCTGGCCGATGGCGAGCATCTGGTGATCGACCTGGCCGGCTCTCACGGCCCCTACGTTCGTGATGCCAGGACCGGCCAGGAGTATTTGGACTTCTACGCATATTTCGCCAGCCAGCCCGTCGGCCACAACCACCCAAAGCTGACCGACCCCGCGTTCCGAGAGAAGCTCGCCGAGGTTGCCATCCACAAGCCCGCCAATTCGGACGTCTATAGCACCTACATGGCCGAGTTCGTAGAAACATTCGCCCGGATCGCGCGTCCGGCCGATATGCCCTACCTGTTTTTCATTGACGGTGGCGGCCTGGCTGTTGAGAACGCCTTGAAGACGGCCTTTGACTGGAAAGTGCGCAAGAATCTCGCCGCCGGTAGGGGTGAGAAAGGGAGCCAGATCATCCACCTTCGCGAGGCCTTTCACGGCCGCACAGGCTACACCCTGTCACTGACCAACACGGCCGACCCGCGCAAACATATGTATTTCCCGAAGTTCTCCTGGCCGCGCATTATCAACCCAAAGTTGCGTTTCCCCGTAACAGACCAGGTGCTGGAGGAGGTCTGCGCCGCGGAGCAGCAGGCCGTCGCCCAGATCGAGCAGGCTGTACACGCGCATCCAAACGATATCGCTGCCCTGATCATCGAGCCGATCCAGGGCGAGGGCGGCGATAACCATTTCCGCCCGCAGTTCTTTGCGGAACTGCGCCGGCTGGCCGATGAACACGAGTTCATGCTGATCGCGGACGAGGTCCAGACCGGCATGGGCGCCACCGGCAAGATGTGGGCCATCGAGCACATGGGCGTCAGACCCGACATCATTGCCTTCGGCAAAAAGGCCCAAGTCTGCGGCATCATTGTCGGCAAGCGCGTGGACGAGGTACCCAACAACGTTTTCCACGTTTCCAGCCGCATCAATTCGACGTGGGGGGGCAACCTTGTCGATATGGTGCGCTGCCAACGCTACCTGGAAATCATCGAAGTGGAACGACTGCTGGAAAACGCGGCGCGCGTGGGGAAGCTACTCGTCGAAAGCCTGACGCAACTGGCGGAAGGCTCGCGCGTGGTGGACAATGTGCGCGGGCTCGGCATGTTCGTGGCGTTCGATCTCCCCGACCCTCTCTCGCGCGACTTTTTCCGGGGCCTTCTATTGGAGAACGGCCTGCTGGCTCTGAAGTGCGGCGAGCGCTCTATCCGTTTCCGCCCAATGCTTGACCTTCCGCCTTCGGCCGCGGAAGATGCGCTGGCCGTCGTAGATCGGTCCCTCTACGACGCCCGCCATAGCTCGGGGCAGTTGTAAGAGAAGCGCTGCGTTCTCATGCTCGGCGGCAGAGCGTCCGCCGCGTTCATACCCAGGAACCGAGGAGCGCGCTTTACGCTGCTCTGCGCGCTTTGACTTCGGCCCGATATTGGTCGTAGAGATACAAAAGGTTCGCCTGGTGGAAACGCAGCGCTAGGCCCCCAAGCGGGATGCGGGAGAGCCCACAGTCCTCAATGCTGATGCCGAGCACCCCGTTCCTGGGTACACCACGTGCAATGTGCTCCCGCACCTGCCGGTCGATGTTTTGCAGGTATTCAATGTCGGCCAGTAGTGTCTCGTCGATTTCCCCTCGGAGCAACACCTCGCCATGCCCTTGCACAAGATTCTCGATATTCCTGTGCCTGATTGCCCCAAGCGATTCCACCATGTCGTCCAAGTCGCCGCCGACCACATACGGTACCGGCATGACAGTGTCGCCGGCAACCATCAAGCGATCTTCGTGAACATAGGCAGTGATCATATCGCGGCTGTGTCCGGGCGAGTAGGATAGCTCGATCGTCTTCCCCCCTAGCCGCAGGGTCATGCTCTCATTGAACAGGAGCTCTGGGAGCCGGATCTTTACATCGGCAAGTTGGGGCGTCTGGAGCTTGGCTTCCGCCAGGCTTTGCTCGGCAAAACGCTCCATCAGGCGGCGGCACCGATAGTGCGCGATCACCTCGGCCTCGCGGAACATATATGTGCCATAGATATGGTCGGCGTGCGAATGGGTGTTGACCACGTACAGCACTCTGACACGTCTCTGCGCGATGAAGTCGTGCATCTGACGTGTTTCCTGAGGGAAAGGCAGAGTATCTACGACAACCGCGCCGTCTTCTGTGAAAATAACCGTTGCCGTGACTTCAGCATAAATACTACTGGTAAAAACATAGATGCCTTCAGACACCCGATCACGCTTCAGGGGCACCGTGGCCTCCAACGAACGTGGCCCAAGATGGTAGTGCGCGAGACCAGAATAACATACGGCATCGCGCCATGTCAAGGGCATTTCAAAACAGAAGCCACCGGATTCTGGATCCGATGGCCTCATTCTAGTCAAGTCCCCCGCCGTGCCGTGTGCTCAGCCGATTTTGAACCTGCATTCGCAGGTGGGAACCTTGCCGGTCGGTTCAGCTTTGCCAGTGCCCCGCAGACGCCAGGGTGGCTATTGCATCCCCTCCCGCATGGCCGGTCCCCCAGGTTATAGTGTTGGCTCAAAACGCTTTGAAAGCATCACGCACACCGCAGGGTTCAGCAGGATGTTACCACAGCTCGCCGTGGCATGCAAACAACCAGAATACCGACATTGTTTGGAGAACGGCCGAACGCTGGCAGCGCGCATCACTACACGATTTGCTGACCGCTGCCACGCGAAGGGCCTACCCGCCGCAGATCGGCGATGCGCACAGGATAAGATCACGCGCTGCCTTGACCTCGTCCAGGCGCCGCATCGGTGCCCCGTGCGGGGCGGATTTCAGCAGATCAGGTTGCGTCCGCGCCTCGTCTGCGATTTGCAGCATCGTGCTGACAAAGCGGTCCAGCGTCTCTTTGCTTTCCGTCTCCGTCGGCTCGATCATCAGGGCCTCAGACACAATGAGTGGGAAATACACGGTCGGGGGATGGAAGTCATAGTCCATCAGCCGTTTGGCGATATCCATGGTGTGCACGTCGGGAGCGCCGGGCAACACACCCTGGGCGACAAACTCGTGCATGCAGGTGCGTTCGCCATATGGCACCGGGTAAACCTGTTTCAGCCGGGCCTGCAGATAGTTGGCATTTAACACAGCATTCTCGCTCACGGCCCGCAACCCCTCGGCGCCTAGCATCTTGATATACGTGTAGGCCCTCACGAGCGCGGCAAAGTTTCCGTAGAAGCACTTGACGCGTCCAATCGAGTGCGCTGGCATCTCCCACCGTAGCAGGCTCTCCCGCAACTCAGCGCCACCAGCTTCGTCACCCATCGACTCCTCAGGGCCGACCACGATCGGTCCGGGCAGATAGGGCGCCAGCGCAGCGCGGGCACCCACTGCGCCAGCACCGGGACCACCGCCACCATGCGGTACGGCGAAGGTCTTATGCAGGTTGAAATGCATGACGTCGAAGCCCAGGTCGCCCGGCTTCACAATGCCGAGGATGGCGTTGAAGTTGGCACCGTCACCGTAGACCAGCCCGCCAGCATCGTGCACCCACTTTACCACTTCCTCAAGGTGTTCATCGAAGAGGCCGAGGGTATTAGGGTTGGTCAGCATCAGCCCCACGAGGCGCGAGCAATACTGATCGCACATGGTGCGCAAAGCGCCGAGGTCCACATTGCCGCGGCTGTCGGATGGCAATTGGACTACTTTCAGGCCTGACATCGAAGTCGTGGCTGGATTGGTTCCGTGAGCCGAGTCCGGGATGAGGATGACGTCACGCTCGCCGCCGCCGTGCTCGATCAGGTACTTGCGCATCATCAGCACGCCGCTCAGCTCGCCGTGCGCGCCCGCAGCAGGTTGCAAGGAAACCCCCGCGAAGCCACCGATCTCCGCGAGCATTTCTTGCAGCTCGAGCATCAGCTCCATGGCACCCTGCGTGCTGGCCTCTGGCTGGAGCGGATGCAACGCCACGAATCCGGGCAGCCGGCACGCCACTTCGTTCACCTTAGGGTTATACTTCATGGTGCACGACCCCAACGGATAGAACCCGGAATCGACACCGTAATTCATCGATGAGAGATGCGTGAAGTGCCGCACCAAGTTCAACTTCTGCGACCTCCGGCAGCGGTACGTCATTACGTTCACAGCCTTCGGGTAGGGCTGCACGCGGCACATCCAGGGCCGGCAACTTCACCGCCGTGCGCCCAGCGCGGCGAATTTCATAGATCAATGGCTCAGGCACCGGCCACCTCCTCTTGCTGCAGCTCAACAACCTCTTGCAAGGCGTCTGCAAGCTCTTCGATCTCGGCCCTGCTGTTCAATTCCGTCACGCAAAGCAGCATATGGTTGGCAAGCGCTGGATAGTCCTGGCCCAGATCGTAACCGCCCACGATGCCATAATCGTCGAGCAAATGGGCGTTGACTTCGGAGACGGGCAGCGGGCACTCCAGGACAAACTCTTTGAAGAAGGGCCCGGCGCTGACTACACGATAACCAGGCAACTGTCCAACAAGATCGGCGGCGAAATGCGCCCGGTGATAGCAGAGCTCGGCGACTGTGCGCAGCCCATGCTTGCCCATGGCCGCCATATAGATGGCCGCGGCCAGCGCGTTCAACGCCTCATTGCTGCAAATGTTGCTGGAAGCCCGCTCACGTCGGATGTGCTGCTCACGCGTGCTCAACGTGAGCACAAAGCCGGGCTTGCCTTCGCTGTCCACCGTCCGCCCAACGATCCGCCCGGACGACTTGCGGACATCCTTCAACCTCATGGCAAAAAAACCCAGGTACGGCCCACCGAAGCTGATCGGGTTGCCAAGGGCCTGACCTTCACCGATAACGATGTCGGCGCCATATTGGCCGGGCGGCACGAACAGGCCCAGGCTGATCGGGTCCACGCTCACCACGACCACGGCGCCGCAGGCGTGCGCGGCATCCGCCAAAGCCTGCATCTCGGCAGGCGTATACAACCGGCCCAGGAAGTCAGGGTTCTGTACCAGAATGCAGGCCGTGGCATCGTCGCAGGCATGCGCCAGCGCTTCGAGGTCGAATAGCGGCAAGTCTTCGCCCGCGAACGAGAGGCCCATTCCCTGAGTGTAGGTGTGCACCACCTCCCGGTACTGCGGATGCACCGTCGGGCTCAACACGATACGCTCCCGCCGGCCGCTCGCGATTTGAAGGGCCATGATCACTGCTTCGGCGGCAGCGGTGCCGCCGTCGTAGTGCGACACATTCGCCACTTCCATGCCGGTCAAGGCCACGATCATGGTCTGATATTCAAAATGGGCCTGCAATGTCCCTTGACTGATCTCCGGCTGGTATGGCGTGTATGCGGTGAAAAACTCGGAACGTTGAAGCAGGAAGTCCACCACGCTTGGCACAAAGTGATTGTAAGCACCGGCGCCCAGGAATGACGCCACTTCCTGGAAGTGATCGTTTTCGCCGGCCAGCGCGCGCAGTTCGTCCAGGACCTCGATCTCGGACAATGCAGGTGGCAGAATCAGCTCCGGGAATCGCTTGCGCTCGGGCACATCGCGGAACAGTTCTCGGACCGTCTGGCACCCGACAACTTTCAGCATCTCTTCCCGGTCAACGTCAGAATTGGGGATGAAATCCATGGTCAAGTCTCCGTAAGGGTCTAGTGCTCGCCCTTTTCTTCTTCCTGGCGCACAAAGCTTTCGTAGGCAGAGGCATCCATCAGGCCAGCCAGCTCGTCGGGGTCGCTGGGCTTAACCTTGACTAGCCATGCTTTCCCATACGGATCCTCATTCACCCACTCCGGGTTCGCTTCGAGGGCCGTGTTCACCGCGACGACTTCGCCGGTGATCGGGGAGTTGGCATCCTCCGACGCTTTGACCGATTCCACCGTGCCAAGAGCCTGGCCCGTTGTCACCGTATCCCCTTCTGAAGGCAGCTCGACGTACACGACGTCCGACAGCAAATGCTGCGCGTAGTCGCTGATGCCGACGATGGCAATGTCGCCTTCCATCCTTACCCATTCGTGCGTGTTGGTGTACCTCGCCTGTGGGTGAAAACTGTAGTCCATGCTCCCTCCGGTCTGCGGGTTGGTTAGAGTCAGCTGAAACCCTGGAACTAGATTCCGGTGGAATGTAACATGGCACCACAGCCTTGTCAATTGAGTTGCCTGACCCATGGTATAATTGGCTCATCATGGATACGATCCACAGTGAGGGTGAGAACCCCTCCCAGCGGCCCGAGGCAGCCACGGCCCTGCCCAAGCTGCGCCTGGTGGAACCGCAGCTCGCAACTCAGGGCAACCGGCAGTTGCTTGTGCTGCGCGATCCGTTGCAGGTCAGCGACAAGGTCGTGGCTCTGCCTTACGAACTTGCTCCCTTGCTGCCACTCTGCGACGGGACGAGGAGCGCTGCCCAGCTTCAGCTCGCGTTCAACCTCCGCCATCCCTACAGCATCAGCCTGGAGCTTGTTGAACGTTTGCTCGCCGTCTGCGACGAAGCCCTGTTGCTGGACAATGCTCGCTTCCACACCGCCCAGAGGCGACTCCTTGCCGAGTACCGCGATGGCCCATACCGCAGGCCGGCGCTTGCCGGCCTGTCCTATTCGGCGGATGCTACGGAGCTGGCCCTGGATTTCGCCCGCTACCAGGGAACGTCCGCGCCGGATGTCGGGCTCCGGAAGAATGGCACGGGTGCCGAGCCCGACGCATCTTCGCCAGGAGAAGTGCCAGCGACAATTGCGACCGTGCGTAACCCTGTCCCAGCTGGCCAGGTGGGTAACTCCGTTGGCCCTCTTGAGTCACACCCCGCGACCGAGAAGAGCTCATCAGCGGCCTCGGTGGTGATCAGCCCGCACATCGACTACCAGCGCGGCGGGCCCGTTTATGGTGCTGTGTGGCAGGCAGCCGCGCGGGCGGTGCGCCGGGCCGATGTGGCCGTGGTGTTCGGTACCGATCACTACGGCGGACAGGGCGAACTCACCCTGACCCGGCAAAGCTACGCTACGCCCTTCGGCCTGCTGCCCACGCCGATTGAGATCGTGGATAGCTCGCGCAAGCCATCGGCCCTGAGCGCGCCTTTGGCAGCGAATTGCATCACCGGACGGAGCATGCCATAGAGCTGGCCATCACCTGGCTGCACTACGTGCGCCGCGACCTGCCGTCCCTCCCCGTAGTGCCCGTGCTGACCGGCTCCTTCCACCACTTCGTGCAAGGCCGGGGGAGCCCGGGAACCGATCCTGCGATCTCGGCGTTCCTTCATACGCTGCACGAGCTTGTCGATGGGCTAAACATCCTCATAGTGGCCGGGGCGGAATCTCTCACATGTCGGGCCAGCGTTCGACGGTGCCGGCCAAGGCCCCACCGAACGTGCCCTCGTAGAGGCGGCCGACCACGCGCTCATGGATAGCATGTGCCAGTGCGATGCAGCCGGCTTCTTCGACGCCGTCCGTCGAGAGGGCGACCGCTTCAACGTTTGCGGCCTGTCGCCGATCTATCTGGCATTGCGCTTCGCGGCCATGGTAAGCCCCGACTTCCGCGGGCGCCAAATCGCCTACACGACCTGCCCGGCCGACGAGGTTGGGCAATCTTTTGTATCCATCTGCGGCGTGTTGGTCGAGTAGCCGGCATGTTCCAAGCAGCCAGTGGGCCCGAACGTATCTTGTGGATCATCCTGATTGCCCTGGTTGCTTGCTACCTCTTGGGAAGCTTCATCAACCGGCGTCTTGGTCAGAGCGTTGGGCGCTGGCTGCAGGCTGGGCTGGGCAAGCTGGGTGGGCGCCCTGCGTGGCAAATCAAACACAGCGCCGGCGCCAGCGCCAGAGTGACCATCAGCGACGCCGCCGCGCCGTTTCACGATGTTGAAATCACTTATGCTTTGCTGACACGCGAGCTGCCACCGCTTTGGAGCTATGAGATCCTGACCGGTCGATCCGACACACTGGCCATCCGGGCTGTGCTCAACGGTCAGCCGGCCGGCGAGATCGAGGTGCTTCCGCTCAGCGGGCCGCTACGCCGGAAGCTCGATCAAGCGGCCGCCGGCGCGCCGTGGAGCTGGCAAGCCGGCCCTGCGGGGCTAGGGCTGGCCACGCGCGGAGCTTCGGACTCCCGGCTGGTGGCGGCCGTGCTACGTTTCCTGAAAGGTTATGGGCCGCACGTCCAGCGATTGTCGCTGCGGGCGCGGAAGCCACACCTGGTCCTTTTCCTCCGTCTGGGCAGGCTGCGAGGCGCACCCGCGGCGGGCCTGTTCCAGGCACTGCGAGATTTAGGCAAGGTGGCCTGACCCGGGCAGAGCAGGTGGGGTCCATCGACCGCGAGGGCATGTGATCCGGATCGGAACTTCGGGATTCTCATACGACGACTGGGTAGGTATCGTTTATCCACCAGAGCTGCCGGCGCGCGAGCAATTGACGTTCTACGCCCGGCAGTTCTCGACGGTCGAAATGAACGTCACCTACTACCGGGTCCCGAGCCTGCAGACGGTAGCCGGCTGGGCCCGGAAAACGCCTCCCGACTTTTTGTTCTCGGTAAAGGCCCACCAGGGACTGACGCACGAGCGGACCGCCCCCGATTTCTCCGGCTTCGTGAAGGCCCTGAGCCCTCTGCAAGAAGCCGGGAAGTTGGGCTGTGTCCTGGCCCAATTCCCCTACTCGTTTCATCCCGGCCCAGAAGGCGAGAGCTACCTGCGGCGCCTCCGCGAGGGCCTCGCCGGGCTGCCGGTCGTCGTAGAGCTGCGCAATGCCGCCTGGCTCCGGGAGCCGACCTTTGCCCTTCTGCGCGACTTGCAGCTTGGCTATTGCTGCGTTGATGAACCTCGACTCAAGGGCCTGCTGCCTTCGATCGCCGTGGCCACCGGCCCGGTGGCCTACGCCCGCTTTCACGGGCGCAATGCTGCCAAGTGGTACGCTCACGAAGAAGCCTGGGAGCGTTACAACTACGCCTACTCCGCTGCGGAGCTACAGGAGTGGGTGCCGAAAGTCAGGCAACTCGAACAGGCTGCGGAGACAACCCTGGTCTATTTCAACAATCACTACAGCGGTCAGTCGGTGCAGGGCGCTCGCGACCTCCAACAGCTTCTCCTCGCGTCATGATGGAAGGACAGCGCTCACAACACGATCGGCCAAAGCTCCTTCCACAGGGTACGCAACCTCCCGCTAGCGCGCGGCCCCTTCAGCGCCGGCCCCGGCGCACTACCTGGGACAGGCGCTGATTGCAGCGAAGGGAGGCTCACTCCCGATCCTGCTGATCTTGCTGGCCGGGGTGGCCCTCCGCGTTTTCCGGCTCGGCGCAGGCAGCCTCTGGTACGATGAGACGGTGAGCGTTTACCTGGCGGGCAGCCCGGTGGCCGATCTCCTCAAGCACACGGCAGGCGACATCCACCCGCCCGGCTACTATCTCCTTCTGCGAGGTTGGTTGATGCTGGCCGGATATCCGACCGGGCACGCCGACCCATATGGCCATGGCCTGGAGTTCGCCTCCGCGTTCTTATCCTTCTTTTTCGGCATCCTGATCATCGCACTCGTCTACGCTCTCGCCGGGCGGCTTTTGACCCACGCGGCCGGCTTGCTCGCGGCTGGCCTGGTGGCCGCCAGCCCTTATCAGCTTTGGTACAGCCAGGAAGTGCGCATGTACACGGTCGGCGCGGTGCTGGGCACCCTGACGCTCTACGCCCTCTGGCGGGCAACCGAGACGCGCCAGCCGGGCCAACGCGCCGCCGCCTCGGTCTGGTGGGCAACCTACGCGCTGGCAGCGGCTCTTGGCCTTTACACGCTCTACTATTTCGTGTTCCTGCTTGTCCCCCTCGACCTGTGGGCTCTGGCGCGCATTGCGTCCAAGCGAGATCGGCATAGCCATCCCGGCCAGTCACTGCGCTGGTTGGGGGTGGCGAACCTCCTTGCGCTGCTACTTTTTGGGCCGTGGTTGCCCGTGGCCTGGCGCCAGGCCACGATGCCCCCGGTCCCGCCCTGGCGGGGCGCCGTAGCGGTTGGTGAGGCGCTGCGCACCAGTTGGGAAGCTCTGGTGGCAGGGCAATCGACGCCGGGCTGGCTCTGGCCGTCCCTGCTCATCTTCGCGCCGCTGTACGCGCTGGGCCTGGCCTGCCTTGGCCCTGGCCAGGCAGGTCGCCGCGGCTCAACCCGCCCCAGCACCCTGCCGGCGCTGGAAGACGAAAGCATAGCGGCCCGCTTCGTAAGCGCCGCCGGTTCGGCTGCCGGCCTGCTATTTCTGGCGACCTTTGGCTCACTGGCCCTAATCCTGTGGGTGTCTGCCATCACACCCCTCTTCAACGTGCGTTACGTGTTCACGTATAGCCCGGCTTTCTATATCCCGCTCGCAGCCGGCCTGGGTTGGCTCTGGGCACGTCGGAAGCCACTGGCCCTGATCTGCGCGGCCGCCTGGGCAGTGGCCGCGGCGGCTACCGCCCAGGCCTATTGGACTGATCCAGCCTACGTGAAGGACGACCATCGCGCCGCAGTCGCTTCGCTCGAAGCGCAGTGGCGCCCCGGAGACGTTGTGCTGGTCAACGCCGGCTATGCGTACACCGCGCTGTCCATCTACTGGCAGGGTGCCATCGCCTTTCGCGGCCGCCTCACCGGCAGCCTGCCGACGCCGCGCTCCGACACAGCTCTCGTAATGGTCACAACGGGCAGCATCGGCGGAAGTGCCAACCTTGGCTGGGGC
Organism: uncultured Chloroflexia bacterium; assembly: GCA_963808455.1. GTDB lineage: Bacteria > Chloroflexota > Anaerolineae > CG2-30-64-16 > CG2-30-64-16 > CAWEHT01. Next base: position 15,630 of record CAWEHT010000101.1, read on the forward strand.
GATCCGCGTTCCGATTTCTTCCCCGTGCCGGCGGGCGCTGCACAGAGCCGGATCGACGAGCTTTACAAGCGGTTCTCTCGTGTCTGGCAATACCGCATCTATGATACCGTCACCGACCCAGAGGGGGTGGAGCGCGCAGCGCTCGAAGGCCGCGGGCAGATGTTTGAGAACGAAGTGTACGTCGGCGACGCTTTCCTGCGTCTGCAAGGCTTCACGCCACGCGCGGGGGCTCCCGTTCTGCCGGCGGCCGACGTGCTGACCTCGGGTGCCCTGGAAATGAGCTACTCCCCCATGACGCTGACGGCCCCCAGCGGTTCGACCATTTATCCGGCTGTGCAGTGGCTCGCCAGGCAGCCGTTGACGTGCACCCTGGCAACCTCGGTGCGGCTGGTCACCTCTGCCGGGACCATCTGGGCGCAGCCGCCGGATCAGAGGCCAGCAGGGCCTCTGTTCGGCAGCGAAAGCTGGCCGCCCGGCATCTGGCAACGCCAGCCGCTGGCGCTCCCCATCCCCGAAGGCACACCGCCGGGCACCTATGACATCCGCTTGGTCTCTTACGACGCGGCATCGGGCCGAACGTTCCCGATGGTGGGAGAACTGGCCGATCAGGCAGGCGCCAACGTGGCGGGGCTGCTTCTCGGGCGTGTTGAGGTGACGCTGCCAGACCCGCCGCCCGCCCTCAGGCCGTCGCTCGCAAGCTTCGGGCCTCTCGCGCTCCTGACAGCCACCAGCCCGGCCGGAGCCGTGGCGCCGGGCGACTCGGTGCCCGTTCAGATACTGTGGCAGGCAGTCGTCGCCCCGGGCCAGCCGTACGTGACAGTGCTGCAGCTGCTGGATGGCCAGGGGAATGTTGTCGCTGGGCTCGAATCCGAGCCTCTCGGCGGGAGCTACCCGGTCGAAAGATGGGCCGCCCATGCAATCCTGCGCGACCAGCTTGTGCTGGACGTCCCGAACACTCTCGCAGCGGGAAGCTACCGCCTGATCCTCGGGCTCTATCGCGCTGCCGATCGCGTCCGCCTGACCACGCGCGCCGGGCTTCTTGGGACTTCAGATCACTTTCAGATCAAGACCATCCAGGTCCGCTAAATGCGAAGGGGCGGGCATGATGCCCGCCCCCCGTGCCTTGACCGGCCCCAATGATGACTGGTCGTGCACCTCTTTTCGAACTTCGTCACTCAGCTTACGTGAACCAACCTGCTCAAGCCAGGCACCCCCGTGGCACCCGAGGGTGACCACTTAGGGCTGCTACCTTCCGGTCCTGACCCGATTCGCAGGCCCTCGCCGCACAGGACCCAGCCATCCACGCCTGCTGGCCCAGCAGTCCTGCTGACCACCAGCCCTCGAAGAGGAATTCAGCCCCGCTATAGCGGATTGCGGATACAGGGCACCGCTAGCTCCCCGCCTAGCACGACCACCCGCCATGTTAACACAGCGGGCGACCGCTGTCAAAGAGGACCGCGGCGCCACGGGCGGCCAGGAACGCAATGCCACCCCCGCTTCCGCTCCCCCGAAAACTATGCGACGCCCACGAAGTCGGCAAAGCGCAGGTCAGCGGTTCCCGTTGGCAGGGACGTCTCCGTCGGAGTTGGCGCCGGCCGTGAAGCCGGCAAAGGGCCGCAGGAGGTTTGCGAACTCCATCGGAAAGATGAACTTCGTGGCGGGACCGGCGCCCAACGCTTTCAAAGTATCGAGATACTGCAGGCTCATGGTCTTGCTGTCAACCGTGCGCGCCGCCTCGAAGATCTTGGCCAGGGCCGAGCGCGTAACCTTCGGCGTTCAACACGGCCGCCTGGCGCCCGCCTTCGGCGGTCAGGATGGCCGCCTGTTTGGCACCTTCGGCGGTGAGGATAGCGGCCTGTTTGGCGCCTTCGGCGACCTTGATGGAGGCCTCGCGCTTGCCGTCCGCTTCGGTCACCACGAGCGCGTCGCTCACGTTCGGCCGCCATCTGGCGGTTCATCGCCGACTGGATCTCGCGCGGCGGCACGATCTCGCGTATCTCGACACCCGTCACCTTGACGCCCCAACGCTCTGTTACTTCGTCCAACTTGGCGCGCAGGATCTGGTTGATCTGCTCGCGTTTGGCAAGCACATCGTCCAGTGGAATGTCACCGATCACTGCGCGCAACGTCGGCGTGAATATTGCCGCGGTAAGAGCCCTCTAAGAGCGAAAGAACGAAACCGGGCGTGCAATAGCCGCATTGCCAGCCGTGATGCCCGACCATTTTTTTCTGGACGGGATGCAGCCCGCGCGGGCCGGCCACGCCTTCCACCGTGACGATTTCGCGCCCATCC
>CAWEHT010000102.1:0-11081 GCA_963808455.1 uncultured Chloroflexia bacterium
TATCATTTGCCAGGGCGTGGCGATGGCTTCGGGGAAAAGACGCTGCCCCTGGTACCAGAACGCGGCCCGCCGGTGTAGCTCGGGGATCAGCGCCGGCTCGCTCTCGCCCAACAGCTTTAGCAGGATCGGCGCGAAGGAGTGGTGGTAGCGGTACCAGCGTCCCCCGCGTCGAGGGGCACGAGGAACAGCTCGGCCCGGTCGAGGTAGGCCAGCACGGCCTGGCCGTCAGAGCGCCCGGTGACGGCGTCGCAGAGGGGCGCCGATAGCTGGTCCAGGATGGCCGTCTGGCGCAGGAAGGACTGGATGCCCGGCTCCTGGGCTTGCAGCACTTCGGCGCTCAGATAGTCCAGGATGTAGTGATGGCTGGCGGAGAACCCGTGGATCAGATCATGGACCTTCATGGCCCCGTGCCGGCGGACGGCGTGACCCGCCAGTTGCAGGCCTGCGATCCAGCCCTCGGTGTAAGTCTCCAGCGCGGCCGATTCCTCTTCGCGAAGGCTCAGGCCCATGACATCTGTGAGGAACTGCCGGGCCTCCTCATACGTGAAGCGCAGGTCGGCTGCCCGGATCTCGCCGAGCTTGCCGCCCGCGCGCCACCGGCCCAGCGGCAGCGGAGGTTCGACGCGTGTGACCAGCACGATATGCAGGCAAGCAGGCGCGTAATTCGCCAGGAAAGCCACCGCGTCGTGGATCTGACGATTCCTGATGGCATGGTAGTCGTCCAGAACCAGCGAGAAGTCCCAGGGAAGGCCGGCGACGGCGTTGATCAAAGCCGTGAGCAGGGCGTAGGATCCCTCTTGCCCGTCTCCTTGTCGCGCTGCGTCGGGCAGCGCGAAATCCATTGTGCTGACGCCGGCCTGCAGGGTATCGAGGGCTGCCAACGTGTAGGCCCAGAAGCGAGCCGGGTCGTCGTCGGCGGCGTCGAGCGACACCCAGGCCACGCGCCGGTCGCTTCTGGCAATCCAATCGCAGACGAGGGTGGTCTTGCCGAACCCGGCCGGTGCCGCCACCAGCGTGAGGGGCAGGCGCGCTGCTTCATCCATCTGGCTCAGCAACCGCGCGCGTGAGACCAGCGGACCGCGAACTCGCGGGACCTGGAGTTTGGTTGAACAGAACTGACGACGGTGCCTGACCGGCCACACTGCTTACCTTTGGGTAGTCCAATGATTGCGAATGCCACGCCTCTCCTGCCTCGGTCAACGCGAGTCGTGATCAGCAAGAAGGCCTGCGCCACCAGCATTCTACCATCACGGCCGGAACCGGTGCAACGAGACCCGGTTCAATGGAAAGGGATTGGATGATTAGCACATTCGAGGGATGGTTCCGGGTCAGCACGCGTATTGACAACGCCCCGCCCACGCAGTATTATCATCACGCTGGATCAGTGGAACGAATTCCGACCTTCGGATAGGCTGATTCCCCAACTGCGAAGGATGTTCCAATGCCACCCGACGCCGATCGTGGCCCATCGCAGCCCCATGTCTGTCGCCCGGAAAGCCCGCGTGCCGGGCCGTTTCTCGCACCTGAGTTAGTTCCCGATGAAGCTCCCTTGCTGCGTTCCCTTGGGGGCGTGCCGATCGCCGAATACCTTGCGGCCCTGGCAAGCGAAAAGCCGGCGCCCGGTGGTGGCAGCGCGGCCGCGCTGATCGGGGCTATCGGCGCCGCGCTCGTAAGCATGATTTGCCGTCTGACACTCGATGCAGCGGCCCGCCCGGGCGAGCCGGTCCCGCTCGGCCGGGCGCTCATCGCGGCGGACGCGCTGCGGGACCGGCTCGTGCAGCTTGCGGCAGACGACGCCCGCGTCGCCGGTGCGATGGTCGAGCTGGCTCACGCCATGAAGCGCGAGCCCGATCCTGAGCGCAGCCCTTTGCGGGCTCAGCTCCAGGCGAGCCGGCAGGCCGCAGCCGGCTCGGCTCTCGCCATCCTGGAAGCCGGCGCCGAGACGCTCGAGCTCAGCGTCACGGCGGCCCATTGCGGCACCTGCCTCGCTTTGAGCGATGCAGCAGTCGCGGCTGCCGCGGCAGGCGCCACCCTCGACGGGGCGGCCATGACCGTGGCGATCAACCTCGGCTTGATCGAAGACCCCGAATTCGTTCGCCGGACACGCGCCCGCGTGGCCCAACTGATGGCCGATGCAGGGCATCTGAGGCTGCAGTTGCTGGCGGAGATCCAGGGGTTGCTCGAAGGCTGATGGGCCCGCAAGGCCGGCGCCCTTCGAGCCTAACCTGGGCAGCCGGGCGGGCTCTTCGGCCGGCGAAGCCCCCCCAAAGAGCCCGATAGGACGCTCTTCCCTCCCCTGCCGCCGGAGGACATGCGGGCATGCAGGGCCGCGCATGGCTGCCGCTTGCGGCCGGGGTCAGGGTGGGGGCCAGGCGGGCCCTCGCGCGATGCCCTTGCGGGGCCGGCTTGGGTGGGGTTAGCATCCATGCGGCGCCACCCCTCTGGATGGCAACGAAAGGATAGAGAAAGGAGGAGGAAGGAGGCAGGTTGTGCGTGGGCCCTGAGGCGTCGCTGGCCCACCGTAAGTGCGGGCCAGGCTTTTATTGCCGCCCTGTGGGAACCGGCCCGGCCGGCCACAGGGCTCAGCCGAGGAGGAGGCTGTCGATGAAGGCTCACACTGCGTTGCGGATCGGCTCGTTGTCGCTGTTTGCCCTGCTGCTGGCGGCCTGTGCGGCGCCAGCGGCAACCCCTCAGACGGTCGAAAAGGTGGTGACCGTCGAGAAACCGGTCGTCGTTACTGCTCAGGTCACGCAAGTGGTCGAGCAGCAAGTGGTCGTCACGCCCACCCCGCTGCCCAAGACTGGCGGCACCGTGAACTACGGGCTGCTCTTCTCGCCGTCCAGCATGGACCCTCACATAGGCAGCTCCTGGGACCTGGCCGTTGCCGTTGCCAACGTCTACGACCCTCTCGTCAACACGGACAGCAGCGGCAACCTGGCGCCGGGCCTGGCCCAGTCGTGGACCGTGTCGCCCGATGCCAGGTCGATCACCTTCAAGCTGCGGCAGGGCGTCAAATTCCATGATGGCACACCCTTCAACGCTGCCGCCGTCAAGTTCAGCCTGGACCGCATCGCGGACCCGAAGACGCAGTCCGAATTCGCAATCAGCCTGATCGGCTCCTACACCTCGACCGAGGTGCTGGACGATTACACCGCGCGCGTAAATTTCGTCAGGCCCTATGCGCCATTCCTCGCCAACCTGAGCCTGCCTTACCTCGCCATGGTGTCACCGGCGGCAGTCGCCAAGTGGGGGGCCGACTACCAGATGCATCAAGTCGGCACCGGCCCCTACATCTTCAAGGAGTATGTGCCCGACCAGACCCTCACCCTGGTGCGCAACCCCGACTACAACTGGGCGCCGCCGTCGGCCCAGCATCAGGGGGCGGCATACCTCGACCAGATCGTTTTCAAGTTCATCCCGGATGAGTCGGCCCGCATCAAAGCCCTCCAGGCCGGCGACGTCAACGTGGCGCGCGAGCTGCCGCCGGAGCAAGCGCCGCAGCTGGCCCAGGACCCGCAGTTCTCGCTCCTCGTGACGGCGGAGCCGGGCCAGACCTTGCAGTTCTTCATGAACACCAAGAGAGCGCCGCTCGACGATCTCCGGGTGCGGCAAGCGCTGCTATACGCCATCGACCCCCGCATCGCCGCCAATACGATCTTCCAGGGCTATTTCCCTGTGGCCTACGGCCCGCTGGCCCAAAACACGCTGGGCTACGATCCCAGCCTGAAGGATATGTACCCCTACGATCTCGCCAAAGCCAAGGCGCTGCTGCAGGATGCGGGCTGGGTGGACAACGGCAGCGGGGTGCGGCAGAAGAACGGCACAACGCTGACGCTCGACGTGATCGTGCAGAACTGGGGTCACATCGAGGAGTTGTCGCAGCTCATGCAAGGCGAGTTGCAGCAGGTCGGCGTGAAGCTGAACCTGCAGATGATGAGCTTCCCGGCGGCGTTGCAGGCTGTCTCTGACGGCAAATACGATCTCTCGCCCTACGGCGGCGGAGGCTGGGACCCGGACGTTCTTGCATCCTACTTCCGCTCCGACGCCTACTTCAACTGGAGCAAGGTCAGCGACGCTGGCCTGGATAAGCTGCTGGATCAAGCGGGCTCGCAAATGAATGGCGATGCCCGCGTCAAGCTGTATCAGCAGGCTCAGCAGGTGATCATGAAGAATGCCCTCATCATCCCCATGTTGAGCGACGGGCAGATAGTCGGCATCAACCATCGGATCAAGGGGCTGACGTACGATCGCTACGGGCTCTGGCCCAACTTCTACGACGCCTATATCGGGCAGTGACGGCTGGCCAGGGTGGAGTGCCTTTGACCTATGCTGAAGTATATCTTGCGACGGCTCCTCACATCGCTCCTGGTGCTGTGGGGCGTCTCCACCCTGGTTTTCATGATGATGCACCTCTTGCCGGGCGATCCGGTGGTGCTCATGCTGTCGCGCTCGGGTGGTTCCGCGGCCACAATCGCGTCGATCCGACAGCAGCTCGGCCTGGACCGGCCGATCTACGTTCAATATTTTCGCTTCTTTCTCAACGCGTCCCACGGCGACCTTGGGCGCTCCATCGCCAGCGGGTTGAAGGTCACCGACATGATCGCCAACCAGATGCCGTCCACGCTTCAGCTGGCCGGGGCCGGCATGCTGGTGGCCCTGGTTCTGGGATTGTTTCTGGGCCTGGTCGCGGCCTTGAAGCACAACACCTGGATCGACAACGTGTGCGTTCTCTTCTCTGTGGCGGGGGTCTCTGTGCCTGTCTTCTGGCTCGGATTGCTCCTCATACAGCTTTTCGCCGTGGGCCTGCACTGGCTCCCGGCGACCGGCGAAGGCGGGTTCAATCACCTCCTGATGCCCGCGCTGGTCCTGGGCTTCAGTTCGGCGGGCTCCATCGCCAGGCTGATGCGCGCTACCATGCTAGACGTGCTGTCGCAGGATTACGTGCGCACTGCCCGCTCGAAGGGCCTGGCCGAGAAGATAGTGATTCTGCGCCATGGCGCCCGCAACGCGCTCATCCCGGTCGTCACCATGGCCGGCATGCAAGCGGGTTTCCTGCTCGGCGGCACGGTCGTCACGGAAACCATCTTCTCTCGCCGCGGGTTGGGGCAGATGACGATCAATGCCATCCTATGGAAGGATTTCCCAGTGGTCCAAGGGGCGGTCCTGGTCATCGCGGTGTCGTACGTGTTGGTGAACCTGGTGGTGGATCTTTCCTACGGCCTTCTCGACCCGAGGATACGCTATGAGTAGGGCCGATCTCCCGCAGGCGCGAGCCGTGCCGCAGGCAAGGGCCACGCCAGGCGCGGGGCCTGTCGCCCAGCCGCCTGCCTTTTGCGCGGTCCGCCGGCCGCGTAGCCCGTCGCAAGTTGCGCTCCGGCAATTGCGGCGCAACAAAGGCGCGGTGGTCGGGCTGGCCGTCTTCCTGCTGATCATCCTGTGCGCGCTGGCCGCCCCGGCCCTGGCGCCCTATGACCCGAACAACATTTCGCCCATCGACTACCTGCTGCGGCCCGGCCCTGCCCACTGGTTCGGCACCGACCAATATGGGCGCGATATCCTGAGCCGGGCCCTCTACGGGGGGCGCATTTCGCTGACGGTGGGGCTGGTGTCGGTCGTCATAGCCGCGGTGGGCGGGACACTCCTGGGCGTCATCGCCGGCTATTTCGGCGGCCTGGTCGACGATGTCATCATGCGTCTCGTCAACATGATGCTCTCATTCCCGGGCCTGCTCCTGGCACTTGGGATCGTCGCTCTGCTGGGACCAGGCATCGGCAACGTGATCCTGGCGGTGGGCATCTCCGGAATTGCGGGCTATGCGCGCCTGGTGCGCGGCAGCGTGCTTTGCGCCCGCGAGGAGCTCTTCATCGAAGCCGCGCGCAGTATCGGCTGCCCGGCGGCCCGCATCCTGCGGCGTCACCTCGTGCCCAACGTCATCGGACAGGTCATCGTGCTCGGCACACTGGACATCGCCTGGGCGATCCTGACAGCTTCCTCGCTCAGCTTCCTGGGCCTGGGCGCGCAGCCGCCCATGGCGGAATGGGGCGCCATGGTCAATGAGGGCAGGGGGCTGTTGGTCGAAGCGCCCTGGTTGACCGTTTTTCCCGGCCTGATGATCATGGCCACCGTCTTCTCGGTCAATATCTTCGGCGACGGCCTGCGCGATGCTCTCGACCCGCGGATGTACCGCTGAGAGGCAGACGCGCCCTCAGCCCGATAGCACGCTGGCGATATCGGCCGGCCGGATGCCGGGGGACTCGACGCGTCCCGCCTCATAGAAACCTTTGACGGCAGCGGTGATCGCTTCCGGGCTCGCCTCGACACCCTCCAGCGCATGCTCGAGCTCGAAGGAGGGAGGCCGCCGGATAGAAGAAGAAATCGCCCGACAGGTGCACACCGGTAAGGCGATCGCCCTCCCGGACGGCGGTGGCACGGATGAGGCCCCCCGGCGCCTTGGCCATGCGCTGGGTGATGTAGACACCTTCGGCGATCTTTACCTGTCTGAAACCTTCATGGCGGCGGTCGTTTGCCAGCAGCCACTCGGGCGTGTCCATTTCCTCCGCGAGGGCAGCTGCGGCGGAGGCGAGCTCCGGGTCGAGCTGGGCCTGGACGAGGGGGCCGAGTAACGGTGCGTAGTGGGTGGCCAGGGCCGCGGCCAGCTCGGCAGCGGCAGGCGCTTTGCCCGTCTCGCGCCGGATCGTGGTCAGATTCTCGCCCAGCGTCTTGTACACTTTGTCGCGAAACTTCTCGTCGGGGACGCGCAGGGTCTTGCTCATCACGTCGTAGTTGAAGTCGACGATGAAATTGCCGACGAGGACGACGGAACCTTCGATCTCGCCAGCGCCGTTGCCGGAGATCTTGCGCCCCCGGCACAGGATGTCGTTCACCGGCCTGAATTCGGCCGGCACGCCGAACTCTCGGTAGGTCTCGACCACGGGCTGCAGGTACGTGGCGTAGAAATCCGCCCTGGAAGCGGGCAGCCCCGGGTGATCGCGGCGTAGGATTAGCTGATAGAAGAGCTGGTCGCCATCCAGGTATACAGCGCCGCCGCCAACCTCACGCCTGAAGACCGGGATGCTGTGCTGGCGTGTGTACTCCAGGTCGATTTCCTCGCGAGCATCCTGGTGATAACCGATGCAGACGTAGGGAGTGGCCGGGCGCAGGATGAACAGGGCTTCTCGACCAAGGCGGGCCGCGCTGTGGTACAGGCACTGGCTGAGCTGCCACGGCACGGCGTCGAGGAAACAGTACTCCATGGAAGATCACCTCCTCGCGGTTGGATGAGGGATGAATAGCACAGAATCAGCGTTGAGTCAGAGTGGGATCTTACGACAGCTCGCCGGGCAGCCGGCGATGTAAAGCTACACTTGACGCGCAGCCGGCTGTGCTGTATAATCGGGCCGTATCACCGGGCGGGCGCCGGCAGCCAGGCCGAGGTGCGTGTGTCAGCCGCCACGGGCAGGGGCGCGGGAGGACAGGCAGGCACGATGGCTATATTGATCAAGAAGGCCAGCCGAGTGGTGCGCTCGGCGGATCGCGTCGAGTGCGATAGCGACGTCCTGATCGAAGGGTCGCGCATCGTGGCCGTCGGGCAGGTCCCGGCGGAGGGCAGGGAGGACCTGGAAGTCATAGATGGGCGCGCGCACGCCAGTCATCCCCGGGCTCGTGAATGCCCACACTCACCTCTACCAGAGCTTCCTCAAAGGGCTGGATGACGAGGTCGGCATGGTGGATTGGTGCAACGTCGTGCTCTATCCTATCGCCCACGCGATCCACCAGGCCCAGAGGGTGCGCCTCGATGAGACATGCGGCTACCATTGGGCCGGCCTGAGCGCGGTGGAGATGATCCGGGGCGGCGTGACTTGCTGCGTCAACATGAACATGAACATGGATTCCGTCTTCCGCGCCTGGCAGAAGAGCGGCATGCGCGGTGTCGGCGCGGTGGCCCTGTCCGACCGGTGGCTGCCGGAGCCGTTGCGTGGTGATCCGGAGGCCGAGATGCAATATGCCCTGCGGTTGGCGTCCGAGTGGCACGGGGCAGACGGCCGGATCGACACGGTCCTTGCGCCGTCCACGCCGTTCCTTTGCAGCAAGGAACTGCTCCTATGGGCGGCGCGACAGAGCGGAAGAGATCGGCATCGGCCTGCAGATCCACCTGGCCGAGACGCGCTACGAAGTGGAGCAGCTACTCCGCGAGTCAGGGCAGACGCCGGTTGCCTATGCGCACGGGCTGGGGCTTTTCGAAGCGCGGCACGACCGCCGTGCACTGCGTTCACGTCAGCGATGCCGAGATCGATCTGCTCGCCGAAAGCGGCGCCACGGTCGTCCACTGTCCCAAGAGCAACCTGAAGCTTGGCAGCGGCGTCGCGCCGGTGACGAGAATGCTGCGACGGGGCGTGCCGATTGCGCTGGCAACCGATGGCGCGGCATCCAACGATCTCCTGGATATGTTCGAGGAGACACGCGTGGCCGCCTTGCTGCACAAGGGTGTGTGCGAGGACCCCTCCGCCAGCACGGCCCGCCAGGCCTTCCGCATGGCGACCGAAGGCGGAGCGCGCGCCGCCGGGATCGCCGCCGGGACCATCGACCCCGGCAAACTGGCTGATCTGGCGATCCTCAACCTGGACCGGGCCCACCTGATGCCATCGCACGACACCGTCAACTCGCTGGTTTACTGTGCCAAGGCCAGCGACGTGGAGACGACGATCATCGATGGCCGGGTGGTGATGCGAGACGGTGTGGTGCTCACGCTGGATGAGGAGAGAACGCGGCGCGAGGCCGCGGAGTTCGGGTCCGAGCTGTACCGCCAGGGCCTCGCCATGTGGCGCGCGCTGGGCAAGGGGTAGCGCCCCTCCCGGAGCCAAATCCCCATGGACTGCGGCCCTCCCTTGTTGAGGGCGTTCGCACAAAGCGTTCGGCACGACGAATGGAGGAGGAATGTTGAGCGATCTGACCCTGCGCCTGGAGGCCATCTGCGGCCCCGGCTACGTCAGCGATAAACTGGTGGACCGCATCTGCCACACCCGCGACTGCGGGCCGACACCGGGGGGCGTGCCGGACGTTGTCGTTCGGCCCCGCAGCACGCAGCAGGTGAGCGACGTGGTGCGCGTCGCGAACGAGCTCCAGGTCCCGATTTTCATCTGGGGCCGCTCGTTAACCTTCATCGGGCACGGCATCCGCCAGGGATGCATCCTCATGGGCCTCGATCTCATGAACCGGATCGAGGAAATGGACTTCGCCAACATGGCGGTGACCGTTCAGACGGGCGCCGTCTGGCACGCGGTCGACGTCGAGCTGGGCAAGCATGGCTGGGAGCTGGCGGTGCCGGGCTCCGGCGGCATGTTCGTGTGCACGGTGGGCGGATCTGTGGCTTACAACTCCGTGCCGCACGGCATCGCCGAGTACGGGATGACCGGCGATTCGGTCGTGGCGCTGGAGGTCGTGCTGCCCAATGGCGAGGTCATCTATACAGGTTCGGCGGCGAATCGCGCCGCAGGCGGCCTGGGCATCGAGCGCTACGCCAACGGCCCGGATCTCGCGGGCCTGTTCATCGGATCTTGCGGTGTCTACGGGATCATCACCCGCGTCACCTATCGCATCCGGCCCAAGCCTGAAGCAGAGCGCTTTGCGTTCTACGGCTTCGACAGCCTGGATGCCACCGTCGACGCGGCCCAGGCGTTGCAGCGCCGGGGCGCGGCTACCCATCTCGTCGGGCTCTTCGGTGGCCCCCGCCCGGCGGGGGTGGCGGGCGAGGCTTTCCTGCACATCGTGATCCGCGGTGGGCCAGCTGCAGCCGGCGAGCGGCTCGCCGGCGCCCAGGCCGATCTGCAGCGTGTTTGGCGGCATGGCGCTCGACCCCGCGGCCACGGAGCGCTACTGGGTGAATCACATGTACTCCTGGTTGCGGAACACGGCGCCCGAGAACTACTACTCCGACCGCCCCTATACCTGCCCTGAAGCCACGGCCTTCATCCCCACGCAGAAGGTGAAGGATGCGATCCGGTACCTCAAGAACTATGAGGTTGAGCACGCTGCCGAGTTCGCCCGGCACGGCATCCGGATAAAGGCCTACGACGTCTACTTTACGCGCAACGCAGCCTTCATCTGGATCGACACGCTCTATCCGGAGCTCGACAGGGAGGCGTGGGACTATGGCGTAAAACTGCGCGCCGACTATTCCGAATATCTCTACAACCGGTATGGCTCCCCTGGCGGCATCCTCGCGCCCCTGGCGCAGCATATCATGCCCAAGCTCGGCGGCGGATTTGACCTGATGCGCGCCTTGAAGCGCCAGCTGGACCCTAACGCCATCCTCAATCCGGGCGTGCTCATGCTGGGAGATGACGCACCGGCCGGGAGCCCACGCCTGAAAGAGGGGCCGGCCCCTGCAAGGGAAGCGGCCGATGCAGGAGGTGGCACCAATGGCAGATAGCGAGCGCGCCATCGACGCCCTCAAGGGCATCATCTACCAGTGCAATCGTTGTGCCCATTGCTTCGACCTGAGCTGGCTCGGCGCTTACAACAAGTGTCCCGCCTATCGCTTTGGGCGGTTCGAGTCGTACACGGACGCGGCCGGCTCTTCATCGCCCGCGCGTTGGTCAACGGCGACCTGGACTACAGCGAGGAAGTCGCCCAGCGGGTCTTCGCCTGCACAGAATGCCGCGTGCGCTGAGCATTGCTTCAAGTACCTGAACACGACCGACATTTACGGCGCCATGAAAGAGGACCTGGCCCGCCTCGGCCTGCTGCCACAAAACCTGGCGGCCGGCCTCTCCGACGAGGAAGGCCTCGGCCAATACCACAATGTCTATCAGGCCGCACAGGACGAGCGCCTCGCCTGGCTGCCCGACCTGTCGCGGGTCGACCGGCACGCCGAGGTGGTCTTCTATGTGGGCTGCACGGCGGGGTTCGTGCGCCAGAATATGGCGCTGGACACATATTCCCTGCTGGAAAAGGCGGGCGTCGACTTCACGGTGTTGAGCGACGAGTGGTGCTGCGGTCACCCCTATCTCGCCGCCGGCCAGCCCGAGAAGGCGCGGGCGTTCCTCCAGCATACCCTGGCTCGGATCGAGGAGCTGGGCGCC
>CAWEHT010000103.1:0-5783 GCA_963808455.1 uncultured Chloroflexia bacterium
GATCAGGGAGTCGGATGGCTTGTCGCATGATGACCTCCGGCTCCCAGTATACCCGATTAACTTATCTGAGTGTACTTAGTGCAGAAACAGGGAGCCCTTTCGGTGACACCGAGACGGATTCTCCCCCTTCGGGGACTTCGTCGCTAGCGGCTCGCCGCGGCGCAGGCCGGCTCGTACACCCGCTCAGCATGACAGACGCCGCTACCGAAGACGTTAGACGTTCCCTGCACATGCCGACGTTCCCTGCACATGCCCTAGGACCCTTCCTCGCCGGCCAGCCATGCCGGTCTGGGTTCTATCCGATTGCCCGTGAAATGGAGCTTGTGCCCTGGGGAAACCATCTGCCTGGCACGGCGCGGAAGCCGGCCCCGGGACAAGCGTGACAGACACATTGGATAGGGGCCTTACTGCGTAACGTGGCCAGTCACCTCCCTCTTTTGCCGTGGCGGACAACAGCCTCCGGTCTCGCATCATTACCGATCGACCGCCCTGTCGCGCGCGAGCCTTGCCGGAACCTATCGAGGCAGCGATTGAAAGCATGATCGGCCTGTCGGGACGGCACAGGCAACAGGAACACGCAAAGTGATCGCTCGGGGCTAAGATTGAGCACATGCCAGACTTCACCCGGAGATACCCGGGCCATTTGCGTCGCTAGACCCATCCGCCGACTCCAGTTCAGCAGCTGGCAAGACGAAGAATCAGTGGCAGGGCCAGCATAGCACAGCTGCCCGAGGGCGTCAAGCCGGGTAAATTCAAGCTCGCTGCCGGCTTTTACTTCGTAAAACACCATGCGACCCTCCTGCAGCCTCATCACAGGATCACAGCTGGCCGAGGGCACGGAGGATGCGCTCCGGCGTGATCGGGAGGTCATCGACCCAGGCGCCGGTCGCATCGTGCACCGCGGCAGCAATGGCGCCCGGTGAAGGCAAGGTCGTCATTTCGCCGACGCCCTTGGCGCCGTAAGGGCCGTCGGGGTCAGGCACCTCTACAATCACGGGATCGATCCTCTCGGGTGTATCCATGATCGTCGGAATCAGGACCGTGGCCAGGTTGGTGGTCTTCGGGACACCGTTTTCCATGATATACTCTTCGAGCAGCGCGTAGCCTTGCCCCATCATATAGCCGCCCTCGATCTGGCCTTCGACGTTGACATGATGGATAGTCTGGCCCACGTCGTGCGCGGCCACTACCTGGACGACAGACACCTCGCCGGTGTCCACGTCCACCTCCACTTCGACCACCTGGCAGCCATACCCGTACGTGATATTCGGGCGCTCACTTTGGCCGGTCTCCGGGTCCAACGGATGGGTGGTGCAAGCATGGTAGTCGCTCCTGGCAATCACAGGCAGCGCCGCCGGTGGCGGGTGCGGCCCGAGCTCAGCCAGGTGGCTGGCCGCCTCAGCCGCCGCCCGAAGTACAGCATTGCCTGTCACGAAGGTGTGCCGCGAGGCCGAACTGCTGCCCGCGTCGGGCACACAATCCGTGTCACTGGTGATCACCTGGATGGCCGACAGCGGCAGCTCCAGCTTGCTGGCGGCCAACTGCGCCAGCGCAGTGGTCGAGCCCTGCCCGACATCGACAGCGCCGACCTTGACGATCGCGTGATCAGGGTAGGCTTCCACGACCGCACCGGAGTGGTCATCAAAGCCCATGCTGAACCCCACATTCTTGAAGCCGCACACGATGCCCCACACCGCGGCGCTTGCCGCTGACCGGCGGCGAACCCAACCCCCCACCCGCTTCCCAACCTGGGAAGCGAGAGTCTGGCTCCCCTCGGCTTTCTGAATCTTCCAGCATTCGTGGCCGCTTCGGCGGACAGCGCGCAGCCTCCACCCGGGGGGTGCAGGGCCGCGTGCGGGTGGGGCCGGGGGTAGGGTCCGGCTGTGCCTCGTGCCAGGCGTGCGGGCTGCTCCAACGAAGCCCGCGGCCGATGCCTGCGCCACCGCGGCATCGAGTGCCGGGAGGGCGCCCACGCCGCCCTGTAAGACCTGCCCCGTGAGCATGGTCGAGCCCTTGCGATAGAGGTTCAGCCTCCGCAGCTCGGCGGGGTCCATGCCGAGGGCTATTGCCAGCTTGCTCATCACCATTTCGGTGGCAAAGGCCGGCTGATTCGCCCCGAAACCTCGCATCGCCACCGTCGGCGGTGCATTGGTATAGACGACCCGCGCATCCAGAGTAACATGCGGAACTTCGTAGGGCCCCGTAGCGAGCGAAACCGCCGTGTTCAACACGCCCTTGCTGGTGGACGCATAGGCGCCGGCGTTTGCGACCATTTCGATCTGCATGGCGGTCAGCTTGCCATCGCGAGTGGCACCCGTGCGGTAGACCATGTCGAAGGGATGCCGCTTGGTGCTGGCCGTCACCGACTCGGAGCGGGAGTAGACCATCTTGACGGGCCGTCGGGTCTTCAAGGCCAGCAGGGCCAACACGATCTGAACCGACAAATCCTCGCGCCCGCCGAACGCACCCCTGTCGCGGTCACCACCTCTCGGACCCGGTCAATAGGTAGCCCCAATGCGTAGGCGATCTCTCTACGATCTTCGTCAGGCCATTGGGTCGCCACCCAAATGCTGACCCGACCGTCCTCGCCGGCAACCGCCAGGCCGCTCTCTGGCTGAAGGTAGGCGTGCTCGATGAAGGGCGTCGTGTAGCGGCCTTCGACGACGAGGTCGGCAGCAGCAAACCCGGCCGCAACGTCCCCGTGGCGCAGGCGCACGGCATGCAACACGTTGGTCCCAAGATCGTCGTGCACCAGAGGAGCGTCAGGAAGCGCGGCCTGACGAGGATCCGACACAACTGGCAGCAGGTCATAGTCAACGCTGATGACGCCGAGGGCGGCCTCTGCCGCCTCCGGGCTCTCGGCCGCCACGGCGGCCACCGCATCTCCCACGTAACGAACCTTGCCGCCTGTGCGCGCAAGCGCCGGCTGGTCCGGCGTGTACAAGCCGTAGGTGCCGGGCCCTGTGAAGTCGTCGCCACTCACGACGGCAACGACCCCCGGCACCACGCGAGCCACCTCTAGGCCCATGCGCCTTACTCGGGCATGGGGATGCGGGCTGCGCAGCACCCTCGCGAAGAGCACGTCCGCGACGTGCAAATCATCGGGATAACGCGCAGCTCCCCGCACCTTGTCGAGCACGTCTAGCCGCAAGGGGCTGCCGCCGATGAGATCACTTCGCTCCATCAAAACCTCCCCCGCAAGCACACACCGTGCAGCCTTATCGCCATGCAGGGGGTTGCAGAGCGCCATGCCTCACGCTGATCTCAGCGCAGCGGCACGCTCCATTCCTTCAACTGGCCTCTCACCGATTCGAACATGCCCAACCACTCATCGTTGGGTTGAAGCGTGGCCACGTCATAAAGATCCTGAAGCCGCTTCCGCGCGGAGGGTTGCCGAGCGTCGCCGAGTATTGATCCAGGCAGCAATTGACGATCCGATTCGCCTGCGAGCGCGGCATCCCGGTGGCAGCCCGCGTGACCTCTCCTAACATGCGTAGCTCAACCGCGGTTACCATATCAACGTCGTCCCCGCCGGTGACGCCGCTTGGGCCGGGCCCTGTGTGCTGTCCGCTGCTGACTGCAACGAGCGCGTTGGCAGCAGCCTCGGGACAGAGCTTCGCCGCGTGCCCGCCCTCGCATCGAGAAATACGTTTTGGCCGAGCGGGAAGATCGTATTCCGCGCCATGGCCTGCCCGCTGACGCTCTCCACCCAAAGTGTCTCACGGTGGGTCGTGGCGCCGTTCTTGAGCTTCATGTGCACAGGGTGATTGACGACGATGGTAGCATTATAGGCTACGGCTGCCATCAAACAGGCTGCATGCCAACAATCGCAGCTCCCTCCGCCGGTCCGGCCCAGCCGCCGATCATCGGCGCCAGCAGTGTCGTCACGTGCACGCCGTTCTCCGAGGCAGCGATTGCTCGGCCAAGGCGGTCGTAGTCAGTCTTCATTTCAGTAAGGATCGCCGCATAAAGACAATCGCCCCGCCGTACCCCACGCTCCTCGTTGATCACGGCGACAGCCGGAGCCATCGAAGCGGCACAGCCTGGCGCGACAAAAAGCGGCATGCCCGGCCGCCCGGACCGGCGAATGGCCTCGCGCATCCACCCCACCTCCTGGATAGCGCCATGGACCTCCAGCGGCGAAGCCGGGCGCACTTCCCGCCCTTCGACCAGCGCCGGGTTGCCGTTGGCCAGCCAGTCGTTCGTCGGCTCGAGCGCGAAGTCCATCATGTGCTTAACGTAGAGCTCGCCCTCACCGATGCTCGACCCGGCCGCCCCGCCGATGACCAGCGCCCGGACGCTAGACTCAGGTTTCCGCGGTTGCAAGAGCACCTGGTCCTTCCCGTAGCCCAAGGCCAGTGGCATGTGCAAATTGTCGAGTCGGCGCCAGATCTCTGCCTCTGTGAAGTGGGCCACTTTCTGAGTGTCCAGGCACCATAGCCCGGTCTCCACGGCGAACTCCATGGCGGCAGCGAACAGGCGGTCTGCCATAGCATCGTCATCGGGAACGGGATGCGCTGCGTCGTATTTTATGTCGTACTTCTTGAGCAGCTTGCGCACACGTGGCAAAATGGCCGTGTCGAAATCCTCTTCGCGCACCCGGCGCCCCGCTTCGACGCGGTCCAAGGTGTCAAAATAAAGGCCTGGCATTTGTGATTCCTTTCCTCCGAGCGCAAACGCGGGCTACGCGGCGGTTGCCAGCAGCCGCTCGCACAGCAGGACGCCGTCGTAGGCGGTCTCGGCATAGCCATCGGCGCCTATGCGGTCGGCGAATTCCTGGCTCGTGGGTCCTCCACCGATGACCACCTTGAACTGGTCGCGCAGGCCATCGTCTTGCAGGATCTTGATCACCTCGCGCATCATCGGCAGGCTGGTGGTGAGCAGACCTGAGATGCCGATGATCTGTGCCCGGTGCTTGACTGCCTCGTTCAACGAAGGCGGCCGCCGCGACGTCGCGCCCGAGATCGATCACTTCGAACCCATTGACTTTGAAAAGGGCGATGGCGATGTTCTTGCCGATGTCATGGATGTCACCCTTGACGGTCCCGATCACCAGCCTGGCTTTCATACTGGCAACCCCCGCGGCCAGGTGCGGTTCCAGCACCTGCACGGCCGCCTCCATGGCTTTGGCGCTCATCACCATTTCGGGCAGAAACAGCTCCATCCTCCCGAACCGCTGGCCGACCTCCCGGATCGCCGGCGTCAGTCCACGGTCGATGGTCTCCAACGGCCGCAGGCCGGCCCCCAGGCTGGCCTCGGCCGCGGAGCGCGCCTGCTCCTCATCCCCTTCCAGCACGCTGGCATACAGCTCCTTCAGGATCTTTGCTTGTTCGTCCACGCCCATTTCTCCTTGTGGTCAGGTTGCGGCCGGCAAAACCCCGCCCGGCGCATGTGCGCTACGGGCGCCCCGCCGGGAGCTCGCCGGCACCCCGTGGGCGCCCGACGACCTGCCTGTTGATGTAGAAGTTGAAATGATCGGTGAGAAAGTAGTTCAGCGAAAGCGCGATAGGTTGGCCATCCGCCATGTAGTAGGTTTCGACCAGATGGAGGAGGGCCTGGTCGGGGCGGACCCCTAGTAAAGAGCTCAGGGCGTCGTCGGCATCGACAGCGTAGATCTCGGAACGCGTCATAGTCGGCACGGCGCGCCCACGCTCGAGAAGGTACTCGAGGAGGGTGCCGTCGTGGCTCCTCAAGTCATCCAGACCCACATACGTCGCGGGAATCAAGGAGTCGAAATAGCCGATCGTGACGCCGCCGGTGGCCTTGATGACCGAGATCCGAGT
>CAWEHT010000104.1:0-39595 GCA_963808455.1 uncultured Chloroflexia bacterium
CCCGCTCTCCATACCTGAACTACGCCCGCTTCACGTTCGGCCAGCCTGTTTCGTTAACGTCGTGAATCGGGTCGAGGAGGAGCATTTCTTCCATATCGGTGAACTTCTGCACGTCCAGTCCTTCGAACGGCGGCCTTGTGTGGCTCGGCCCATCGGCGGCAGCCGGAGGCGGCGTTCGCTCCACATCCGGAGGCGCCACAGGCCGCAGCAGTTGCTCCTCCGCGAGGTAAGCCAACAGCTGCCCCATGCCTGCCTCGATCTGTGCCGGGGTGGCATCAAAACGCTCCGCAAGGGCCAGGACCATTTGCCGCGTGCCCACACCATCGAGGGTCAGATTCCATATTGCGGCGCCCGCGCGCGTCAGGCTGTAGTAATGCCCCTTGTCGAGATTGAGCACCACCACTTCGTCCTCGAATGCCTGAGAAACCACCGCAGGCGCATTGATGCAGAAGTGCTCACCCGGATTCATACTTTGCGCTCCTTTGGAGGGATAAAACAGGTAACCCGGAGTCTACAACAACATGCCGGCCTGCGCAAGCGCATGCTGAGTTGCGCAACCTTGCACAAGGCAGACGGTTGGACCAAACCAATCGCACTGTGAAACCGCAGGGCGCCTCGCCCGGGAGCGCCGGCATCCTGCCGGCTACGTCACCCGCCACCGTGCGGGAGGGCACGCCGGCGTTCGCAGGAGGACACTCCGCCAAGAGCGGCGCGCAAGTTCATCGTGCGACCAGTTTGGGCCATGGCGCTGCGCCTCTATGCTATAATGCCGCGGAGCGAGGGCCTGCGGAGTGGAAGGCCCATCTGACTTCGAGAGAAGATGAATCATGCCTCCAGCACCGCATCCATTTCTCGACCGTCTGGCTCGAGGCCCCATCCTGGGCGATGGCGCGCTCGGCACGATGCTCCACGCCCGCGGGGCCAGCGTCAACCGGCCCGTGGAGGAGCTGAGCCTGTCCCAACCGGATTGGGTGCGCGAGACCCATGGCGAGTACATCCGGGCGGGCGCCGAGATCATCCAGACCAACACCTTCGGTGGCAGCGCGCCGCGGCTGGCCGAGGCCGGTCTGGCCGGCGAGCTGCGGGCGATCAATTTCCGCGCGGTGAAGCTGGCCCGCGAGGCACGCGAGATGAGCGGGCAGGCCGTTTGGATCGCGGCCTCGATCGGCCCGCTCGGCCGGCGGGCCCACCACGCCGATGGCGTTCTGGACCGCCAGGCCGCCACGGCTGCCTTCCAGGAGCAGATCGGCATCCTGTGGGAGGCCGGAGCGGACCTGCTCGTCTTCGAGACGTTCTCCGATCTGCCCGAGCTGCTGCTGGCAATCGAGGCCGCCCGCGCAGCCTGCGACCTGCCGGTCGTCGCGGAGATGACCTTCGGCAACGACGGCAACACCGGTTTGGGCTACGGCCCGGCCGAGGTGGCCCACGCGCTGGCGGGGGCCGGCGTTAACGTCGGCGGCGTCAACTGCTCAATGGGCCCTGCCGGCGTGCTGAATGCGGTCGCCTGCATGCACGAGGCCGAGCCCCCATTGTGTCTCTCCGCTCTGCCGAACGCCGGCTTCCCTTTCCGCGCCGGCGACCGGGTGGTCTATCTATCCGCGCCGCCCTACTTCGCCCAGCACGTGCGGCCTTTTTTGGCGGCCGGCGCCTGCATCATAGGCGGCTGCTGTGGCACCACGCCTGCCCACATCCGGGCCATGCGTGTTGCCCTCGACGAGGCGCTGGCGGGCGGGGCCGCGCCGGCGGCGCCCGGTGAGGGGGCGGCTCACGGCCTGCCGCCCATCGTCCGCACGGCGTCGCCGGACCGCGCCGATGCCGAGCAGGACACACCCGAGCCGACAGGGCTGCTGCGCAAGCTACAGGCCGGTAAGTTCGTGGTCAGCGTGGAAGTCGACCCGCCGCGCGGCTTCAATCCCAACAAGATGCTGGAAGGCGCACGCATCGCCCGGCAGCGCGGGGCCGACGCGGTCAATGTGGCCGACAGCCCGATGGCCCGCGTCAGGATGGGCGCGCTGGCGCTGTGCGCCCTCATCCAGGCGCAGGTGGGCGTCGAGACCGTGATCCACTTCACCACGCGCGACCGCTCGCTGATGGGCCTCCAGGCCGACCTCATCGGCGCCCACGCGCTCGGCGTCCGCAACATCCTGGCTCTCACGGGCGACCCACCCAACCTTGGCGACCAGCCCGGCAGCACGCCGGTGTACGACGTGGACTCGATCGGCCTGGTGCGCATCATCCACGAGTTCAACCAGGGCAACGATCGGGCGGGCAAGCCGTTCGGGGGCCGGGCCGCCTTTACCATCGGCGTGGCTTGCGACCCCACGCGCCCAGACCTCGAGCGCGAGGTCGATCGCTTTCAGCGCAAGGTAGCCGGCGGCGCCCATTTCACGATGACACAGCCGATCTTCGATGCCGGTGTGTGGCAGTGTTTCTTCGACCTTTACCAGCAGCGCCACGGCCCTTTCCCCGTGCCGGTGCTGATAGGGATACTGCCCTTGCAGAGCCACCGTCACGCGAGTTTCCTCCACAACGAGGTGCCCGGCATCGTGATCCCCGAGACCGTGCTGGCGCGCATGGAAAAGGCCGGTGCTGCCGGCCGCCAGGAAGGCACCCGCATGGCCCAGGAGCTCCTGCTCCAGCTTATGGCTCTGCCCCGCGTGCAGGGCGTCTACCTCATGCCGAGCTTTGGCCGCTACGAGATGGCCTGCGAGGTGCTCGACGTGCTGCGCGATCGGGAAGATAACCGGAGAGGAGCTTCGCTTGGACCCGGCTCTGATCCTGGCGTCGGGCTCGCTGCGCCGGCGTGACTTGCTCACCGGCCTGGGGCTCGCCTTCGCGGTCGAGCCGGCCGATGTCGACGAAACCCTGCTGGCCGGCGAAGCGCCGGAGGCGCTGGTAGAGCGCTTGAGCCGCGCCAAAGGGCAGGCCGTGGCCCGGCGCCATCCAACGGCCTGGGTGCTGGCGGCCGACACCATCGGCGTGCTCGACGGCCTGGTGCTCGGCAAGCCCTCGGGCCCTGCGGGCGCCGGGGAGATGCTCCGGGCGCTGCGCGGGCGCATGCACCTCGTCCACACGGCCGTCAGCGTCGTGCACGGCGGCCAGGTCACAACCTCCTGCTGTACGAGCCGCGTCTGGATGCGCGAGTACAGCGACGCCGAGATCGAGCGCTACGTCGCGACCGGCGACCCCCTGGACAAGGCCGCTGCCTACGCCATCCAGCATCCCGTGTTCGCGCCCGTGGCGCGGTGGGAGGGTTGTTACGCCAGCATCATGGGGCTGCCGTTGGGGATGGCCACCCGCCTCCTGGCCCGGGCCGGGCTGCCGGCCCCGGCCGACGTCGCCGCCGCCTGCGAAGCGGCCAGCGGCGTGGGCGCCCGCTCTGCAGGCCGCTGTTGTTTGCGCGACGCCGCAGCGGGGTGCTAGAATGGCCCGTTATGCACGAAGAGATCCTGGCTGGCCTCAACCCTGCCCAATTGGAAGCCGTCACCACCACGGACGGCCCGGTGCTGGTGCTTGCCGGGCCCGGGTCCGGCAAGACACGGGTGCTGGCGCATCGCGTGGCCTACCTCCTGCGCGCGAAAGATGCTTCGCCGCGTGCCATCATGGCGGTCACCTTCACCAACAAGGCCGCCGGCGAGATGCGCGAGCGGATCAACCGGCTGCTGGGTGAGGCCGTGCCGACCAGCAGCGGTTGGCGCGGCCTGACCATCGGCACATTTCACAGCCTCTGCGCGTACATCCTGCGCCAGGACGGCGCGGCCGTCGGGCTGAACCCCAATTACGTCATCTTCGATGAGGGCGATCAGCTGTCCGCCGTGCGGCAGGCCCTGCACGACCTCAAGCTGGACGACAAGATGTACCGGCCCGAGGCCATGCGCTCCGGCGTCTCCAAAGCCAAGAACGAGCTGATCCGGCCCGAGGACTACGCCGCCGGCACCTACTTTGCCGAAGTGGTGCGGCGCGTCTACGTGCGCTATGAAGAGATCCTGGCGGCCAACAACGCCGTGGACTTCGATGATCTTCTGGCGCGGGCCGTCTACCTGTTTCAGAAAAATGCAGAGGCGCTCGCCCGCTACCAGGAACGCTATCAGTACCTGTCGATCGACGAGTTCCAGGACACCAACACCGCCCAGTACGAGCTCGTGCGCCTGCTGGCGGGTCAGAGGCGCAACATCTTCTGCGTGGGCGATGAAGACCAATCGATCTTTGCCTTCAGGGGGGCGGACTACCGCAACGTGCAACGCTTCCGCGAGGATTTTCCGGAAGCCAAGACCATCTTGTTGGAACACAACTATCGCTCCACCCAGACGATCCTCGACGTGGCCAACTCGATCATCGCGCGCAATCTCCACCGCACGCCCAAGCGGTTGCGCACCGACCGCGGCACAGGGCTCCAGACCATCCTTCACGAGGCCTACGATCAAGCCGATGAGGCAAATTTCGTGGGCAGCACGATCCAACGCCTGGTCGAGCGCGAGCGGACCGTGCGCCTGGCGGATTGCGCCGTCATGTATCGAACCAACGCGCAATCTCGGCCTTTAGAAGATGCCTTCGTGGCCAGGGGCATCCCTTACCAGTTGGTCGGCGGCACGCGCTTCTACCAGCGCCGGGAGATCAAAGACGTCCTGGCCTATCTGCGCCTGGCCCATAACCCCGACGATAATATCAGCCTGGCGCGCATCCTCAACGTGCCGCCGCGCAACATCGGCGAAAAGACGGTGGCCGGGCTGGCTGAATGGGCCGGCAAGCTGGGCATTTCCATGGGAGCGGCGCTGGCGCTGCTGGCCGGCGATCCCGACCTCCTCGCGCGTTTCCCCTCGCCGCCCGCCGCCCCCTTCGGCGCCGGCGCCCAGCGCTCGCTGGCCGGCTTCTACAAGCTGCTGGCCGGGTGGGTCGCGGCGCGCGACGGGCTGACCCCCGCCGCCCTGCTCGACCGGGTCATCGAGGAGGCGAGCTACGCCACCTGGCTGCGGGACGGCACCGAGGAAGGTGAGGAACGCTGGCAAAACGTCCTGGAGCTGGGCACCGTGGCCGCCCAGTACGCCGACTTCCCGCCCGAAATGCGGCTGACCTCCTTCCTCGAAGAGGTCGCCCTCGTGTCTGAACAGGACCAGTTGGCCGAGGCGAATGATCGCGTCACCCTGCTCACGCTGCACAACGCCAAGGGGCTGGAATTCGCCGTCGTCTTCATCGTGGGCCTGGAAGAGAATATCCTCCCGCACAGCCGCAGCATGGAAGACCCGAACCAGATGGAGGAAGAGCGCCGCCTGATGTATGTGGGCGTGACGCGGGCCAAAGATCGGCTCTACCTGGTGCGCGCCTTCCGCCGCACGCTCTACGGCCGGAGCGAAGTCAATGTGCCGTCCCGCTTCTTGCAGGATATCCCTGCCGCCCTGCAGACCGGCCATAGCGTGGCCGGCAGGCAGGCCGGCGGCGCCGCGGGCGGGGATGGCAGGCGGCTGAGCGACCGGCCGGGCGCGCTGGAAGCGACGCGTTGGCGGCCCACTCAGGCCACCAACGCGTGGCCGGCCGGGCGGCGCGACCGAGACGCCGGGCAGACCGGCAGCGCCGGGCGCGCGCCCTCGTTGGCGCACGGAGGTTTCGCCCGGCCGGGCCAGGCGCGCGGCGCCGAGGATGAGGATCCGGCTCGCCCTACCCGATTCAAGGCGGGTGATCGGGTCGATCATGGCCTTTTCGGCGAGGGCATCGTGCTGAAGACGCTGTTGACCGCCGACGACGAAGAGGTCACGGTCGCCTTTGCCGGCAAGGGCACGAAGACGCTCCTGGCCAGCTTCGCCAAGCTCAGGAAGCTGTGATCCGCTGCAGATCGCCGCACAGGATCTCCACCGCGGCCTCGGTGGATCGTTCCTTGTTGCCGGCCCGGTCGCCATCCCAGACGTGGCGCTCGCCGACCTCCGCATCGGCAGCCGAGAGATGGAGATAAGCCAGTCCGACGGGTTTCTCTGGTGTGCCCCCGCCCGGGCCGGCCACCCCGGTGATCGCCAGGCTGATATCGGCGCGC
The DNA here is from genome assembly GCA_963808455.1 of uncultured Chloroflexia bacterium. GTDB lineage: Bacteria > Chloroflexota > Anaerolineae > CG2-30-64-16 > CG2-30-64-16 > CAWEHT01. Next base: position 6,023 of record CAWEHT010000104.1, read on the forward strand.
AGAAGCCGCCGCACGCCCCACGCCATCTCCGAGGCCGTCTCCGCGCTCACCGCGCCGTGGGCCAACAGGGTCTCGTGCCGCACGCCCAGGATGTTTTCCTTCACCAGGTTGGCGTAGGCAACGACCCCGCCCAGGAAGTAGTCGGAGCTTCCCGGCACGTCCGTGAGCCAGCTGGCCAGCAGCCCGCCGGTGCACGACTCGGCCACGGCCAGCGTCAGCCGCCGGCCCGCCAGCAGCTGCCCGGCCTGTGCGGCGAGTTCAGCGGATGCCGACCGGCTCTTTGTGGATTGGTCCATCTGCCGTGCCCCTTCCCGACCCGGTGGCGAGGGGTTCAACCTCCAGCGGCAGCCAGAGCCGGAACGTGCTCCCCACTCCCAGGTCGCTTTCAGCCTCCAGCCGCCCGTTGTGGGCCTGCGCGATCCAGTGGGCGATGCTCAGGCCCAGCCCCGCACCCCCAGGCCGTGCCCGGCTGCGATCGGCCCGATAGAAGCGCTCGAAGATATGCGACAAGTCCGACGGCGAGATGCCGCTGCCGGTGTCGGTGACGGCGATCTGCACCCAGCCCTCGCTCTTCTGCAGCTCCAGCGTCACCTGCCCACCGGGTGGCGTGTATTTCAGCGAGTTGTGGACCAGGTTAAGGAGCAGCTGGCGGAGCCGGTCAGGATCACCCAGGACGAGAGCCTGGTCTTCGGCGCCCAGGCGCACCGCCACGCGCTCCCGGGCCATCACACGCGCCTGGCGATACACCTCCAGCAACAGCGTGTCCAGCTCCACCGGCTGCATGCCCAGTTTGAGCCCCGCATCGGCCTGGGCCAGAAGGAGCAGGTCGTTGATCAGCCTGTGCATGCGGTTGGTCTCGTCCTCGATGGCCTGCCAGGCCTCGGCGCGCGGGGCGGTCTCGTTGACCGCGTCCCGATGCAGGAGCTCCAGGTTGCCCCGGATCGTGGTGAGAGGCGTGCGCAGCTCGTGGCTGACGTCGGCGACCAGCCGCTGCTGGGTCTGAAATACGGCTTCGAGCCGGGCCAGCATGGCGTTGATGGTTCCGGTGAGCTGGCCCAGCTCGTCGTGTGGGACCGCCACCGGGATGCGGCGGCCAAGATCTTCGGCAAGCGTGATGCGGCGCGCCGTGTCGCTGATGGTCTGGAGTGGCCGCAGGGCTGCCCGGGAGAAGATCATGCCGCCTAGCGCGGCCAGCAGAAGCCATGCCAGGCCCATCCAGAGCATCAGGCGCCGGATCAACTCCAGCGTCTCCTCCACCATTCCCAGGCTCTCGCCGACCAGCACCGCGCCGGCAGGCTCCCTCTGCAAGATGATCGGCTCGCTCCTGACACGGAGATCATCGCTCCCGCCTAGGTCGAGCGTGAAAGCTCTCGAGCGTCCGGCCACGATGTCCCCGCGCACCTCCGCCGGGACAGCCAGGCGCCGGGCTTGCAGGTTCTGCGATGCCTGGAGGGGTGCCCCTTGCAGGTTGACGAGCTGGATGTAGTACTGCGAAGCAAAGACGTCGGTGGATGTCAGCGGCACCCGGCCAGAGAGCAGGGCGTCCTGGGGATCTTGCTGGCTTTCGATCGCGCTGGTGACCCCGTGAGCCTCCGTGGCCAGCCGATCGTCAACCAGCAGTGTCAGGGCCGTGGACAGGAACGAATAGAGCAGCGCGCCGAAGACCAACAGCGCGGCCGCCAGCAGGCAGGTATACCACAGGTTCAAGCGGGTCCGGATCGACATCAGCCCATCCACCAGCTCATTCTTCACGCAAGACGTATCCAACACCTCTGACGGTGTGGATAAGGCGGGGCCTGCCGCCATCCTCCAGCTTCGTGCGCAGGTAGCGGATGTAGACCTCGATGATGTTCGAGTCACCTCCAAAATCGTAGCCCCAGATTCGGTCGTAGATGATATTGCCGCGTGATGACCTGTTTGGGGTGCTGCATGAAAAGCACCAGCAGCTCGAACTCGCGCGCGGTCAGCAGGATGCGTTTGCCGGAGCGCGCGACCTCATGGGTGTTGGGATCGACCGTCAGATCGGCGAAGCGGAGCGCCTCCTGGCTGGCCGCCGGCTGGCGGCGCCGGAGAAGGGCGCGCACGCGGGCCAGCAACTCTTCGAAGTTGAAGGGTTTGGCCAGGTAGTCGTCGGCGCCGGCGTTCAGGCCGGCCACCCGATCCGGGACGGCCTCTTTCGCCGTGAGGATCATGATCGGCACATTGCTGCCTGCCCGCAGGCGCCGGCAAACGGCCAGGCCGTCCATGCCGGGCAGCATGAGATCAAGCAACACGACGTCCGGCGGGCGGTCACGCGCGGCGATCAGGCCGGCTTCACCGTCCAGGGCGACCTCTACGACGTAGCCTTCGTAAATCAACGCGCGCCGCAGCAGGTCGGCAATCTGCGGCTCGTCCTCGATGATCAGCACACGCTCGGGCACGGCAAGGATTCCTTCGGAAGCCAGGCACTGTCCGGCCCGGCTTCGGCCGTTTATTCTTGAGCGCGGCTATTTTACCGCCTGGTGGGTGAATTGCCAAGCTCTGGGGGTTTGCAGCGCCCCATGAGGCAGCTATAATGGGATGTCCTGCGGACAGAGGGAAGCCCCTGAAGGAAGCTGCGGGGTGCAGGCCTGGCGAGGAGTAACTCGATGGCGATCAACGTGGGGCTGATCACCTCGCTGACGCAACGCGTCGCCGATAACGTCGGAACGCGTTATCGTGGGCAAGCGTCAGGAGGTGCAGTTGGCCTTGATTGCGCTGCTGTGCGAAGGGCATCTGCTGATCGAAGACGTGCCGGGCGTGGGGAAGACGATGCTGGCCCGCGCCCTGGCGCGATCCGTCGGCTGCACGTTTCGGCGCATCCAATTCACACCCGACATGTTGCCCAGCGATGTGACGGGTGTTTCTGTTTTCAACCAGAAGACGCGCGAGTTCGAGTTCCGTTCGGGCCCGATCATGGCCCAGATCGTGCTGGCCGATGAGATCAATCGGGCCACGCCCAAGACCCAGTCGGCTTTGCTGGAAGCCATGGAGGAGCACCAGGTTACCGTCAACGGCGTGACCTACACCATGCAAAGGCCCTTCCTGGTGCTGGCTACCCAGAACCCGATCGAGTATGAGGGCACTTTCCCCCTGCCGGAAGCGCAGATCGATCGCTTCCTGATCCGCATCAGCCTGGGCTACCCCTCGGCGGCCGACGAGATGCGGATCCTGATGTCGCAGCGTGACCATCATCCCATGCAAGACATCGGCCAGGTGGTCACCGCCGAGGAATTGCAGGCGGCTCAGGAATTGGTGAAGCAGGTCTACGTCGACGATCTCATCCAGGAATATATCGTGGCCCTGGCGAATGCCACCCGCGAGCATCCCGATGTGTATCTGGGTGCCAGCCCGCGCGGCAGCCTGGCCCTTTTCAAGGGTGCAAGGGCGCTGGCGGCCTTGCGCGACCGCTCGTACGTGATACCAGACGATGTCAAGGCGCTGATCGAGCCCGCTTTTGCGCACCGCCTGATCATCAGCCCTTCGGCACGGGTCAAGAACGTCGATGGCCGCGCCGTCATCGACGAGATCACCCGCTCGGTGCCGGTGCCGGGGACACGCGTGAAACTCAAATAAGTCAGGGGGCTGTCGCATTGCAACGGGCATGGGGTATCCTGGCCCTGTGGGCTTGCGTGCTGGTCTTCGCTTTGAGCACCGGGCGCGAGCTGGCCTTCAACTTGCTCTATTTCATCAGCGGTGTCATCCTGCTGGCGCTGGCCTGGTCATGGGTAAACCTGCGCGGCCTCAGCGTCCATCGGGCAGCGCGCGGGCAGCGCACGCAGGTTGGACATTACTTTGAAGAGTCCCTGACACTCGACAACGATTCGCGTTGGCCGAAACTGTGGGTCGAAGCCCTGGATTCTTCCGATCTGCCGGGCCACCGGGCCAGCCGCGTCGTGAGCGCGCTCCGCGGCCATGCCAGCTCGCGCTGGCTGGTGCGCACGATGGCTCGCCGGCGCGGCCGGTTCACGTTAGGGCCACTGGCCTTGACGAGCGGCGACCCGCTTGGCCTTTTCCGCTTCAGCCGGAGCACGGGTGCGACGTCCGCCCTCGTGGTCACTCCGCCCGTCGTCGAAATCCCCGATTTCAGCCCTCCCATGGGCTATTTGGCCGGCGGCGAACAGCTGCACCTGCGCACGCCTTACGTCACCACCAGCACGGCGGGCGTGCGCGACTACGTGCCGGGCGACAGCCTGAACCGGGTGCATTGGCTGTCCACGGCCCGCACCGGGCGCCTGATTTCCAAGGAATTCGAGCTCGACCCGCTGGCCGACGTGTGGATCTTTCTGGACATGCACGACGAGGTGCAGGCGGAAGCCGATGCCGGGCCGGAACAGGGCGAGAGCGCTTGGGGCGAGGAGGCCCGGCCATGGCCGGGCAAAGGCGATATCAAGGTGCCTCTGCCGCGCAGCACGACCGAATATGCCGTCACAATCGCCGCATCATTGGCACAGCACTTCTTGCGGCACGACCGCTCGGTCGGCTTCCTGACGTATGCCGCCGAACGCGAGTTCCTTCAACCCGATCGTGGGCCGCGCCAGCTCGACCGGCTCATGGAGCTCCTGGCCGTCATCCAGGCCGACGGGGACGTGCCCCTGGCACAGGTGCTGGCCAGCGAGGGCATCCGGCTGGCGCGGCACAGCACGTTGGTCGTCATCACGCCCTCGATCGATCCGGCTTGGGTCGGCGCCCTGCGAGGGCTGGGAGCCCGCGGCGTGCACGGCATCGCGATCCTGCTGGCCGCAGCGACTTTCCTCGACCACCCTACCGGGGACCAGCCCCCCGGCGACTGGCACCCCGCGCTCGCGGAACTGCAGGAGACCGGCCTGCCTACTTACCCGATCCGCTATGGCGACGACCTCGCCGCGGCTTTGACCCAGCTTAACCGGCCCCAGGCCGGGAGGCGTTGGCGAGGCTGAACCAAAAAACCAGTCAACGCCGTCATCATGAGATATCGCCACCGCATTGGGGCTTGGCCTCGAACCGGCACATTCGACACACGGCGGGCCGGGCTACATCCTCGTGCGTTATTATAGAAGGCCCCACGTCAGCTCTGCACCTGCGGTCTCTGCTCTTGCTTGAGGACGGTGTAGTAGTTCCACACGGCGCGCGACAGGTCGCTCATGGTCGCCGAGGAGACGGCCAGCTCCAGCCAGCCCGGCGCGTGCAAGTACACACTGAGGACATAAGGCCCTTCGGGCCCCCAGACGAGGGCGTTATCACCGTGGGTCTCGGCGCTGTAACCATGCTTATGCACCATCAGGGTCCCAGGTGGCAATCCCTTCGTGACGAGATCATTCGCATCGTTGAGCGCCATATATGCCAGGGCCTGCCGGCACTTGGCGGCAGTCAACTGGCCCGGGAATGCGGCCAGCAAGGTGCCACCGCCCCGGCTGCATTCCTCCAGCATCTCGAGCAGAAGCCCCATATCGCGTGGGTGGTCTGCATGTAAGGGTCGGGGTTGGTATCGAGACCGGCCCGGCTATTCGCCGCGGTGACGATATTCGGCGCGGGCGAGAGCGGCTGGTCGAATGGCGCGGCCATGAAAGTGTTCTTCAGCCCCAGCGTCCGAAGCGACGCGTCGAGTGAGGCCACCCCGGCTCGGGCGTCCCCACGGCCGATCAGCTCCAGCAGGTGGTTGGCGCTCTCATCGCTGTCCAGGCCGCCCAGGCTCATGGTCTCGCTGATCAGCCGGCCGGTGTCCGGGCCCGGCAGCCCGTTGAGCTGGCGGTAGGTCTCCTCGACCACGGGGATCTTCATCGTGCTCATGCCGCTGAACGCCAGATCGCCGTTGATGTTCACTTCCTGGCCTGTGCTGATGTCGTGCAAAAAAAGCCCCCCGACGCCTTCGAAAGCTGCCAGCCGGGCCCGCAGCAGGCCGGCCAGCACATCCATGTCCGGCGGAGGGGCCCCGGCTTCGCGCACCACCAGCTCCGCGCTGCGCGTCCCGGGGTCCGTCAGGGCAGCCAGGACATGCTCGCGCGACGCCGGCACGTCGAGCTTCCAACCCGGCTGCCCTGGCAGGATCGTCAGCTGGTCGAGCTCAGGTTGCGCCGGTATCGGCGCTCGATCGTAGCGCCCGGCCACTCCGGCCAGCCAGCTGTCCAGGGCGCTCTCGTTGACCTTGTATCGCAGCGGAACGTCCACAGGGCGCAGGGGATGGTGCAGGGCCTGCCCCAGAAATACCAGGGCCAGGCGCGGCAGTCCGCTGTACTTCTGGGCCTGCGCCAGCGTGCCGGGCACGTCGATCGCGAAGCCTACCGTTTGCGGGCGCAAGATGATGCGCTGTCCGGCATAATAGAGGGCGGCAGGCTGCTCAAAGGTGCTCGTGAGGGCACCCGTCACCTCGGCCAGGCTGGCGTCTTCATAGGTGTTGCCGGCCAGCCGCACGCTGGGTGGCACGACGCCGATCGACTGGTCGAAGCGCACGGCAGAAGGCGCCAGCAAGATCGCTGCGATGGCGAGCAGCAGCAAGACGAAGAGCGACAGGCTGCGCATGGCGAGCTCTCTTTATTCCCACTCGATCGTCGCCGGCGGCTTGGAGCTCATATCGTAGAGGACACGGTTGATCCCGGGCACTTCGTTGACGATCCGGTTGCTGACCTCGGCCACGAGGTCGTACGGAAGGCGGGCCCAGTCGGCCGTCATGAAGTCGTCGGTGGTAACGGCGCGCAGGGCGATGGCCTCGGCGTAGGTCCGGCCGTCGCCCATCACGCCCACCGACCGCACCGGCAGCAGCACGGCGAAAGCCTGCGAGACGGCGCGGTAGAGCCCTGCCCTGCGGAGCTCTTGCAGGAAGATATCGTCGGCATGGCGGACGGTCGCCAGCCGGTCCGGGGTGACCTCGCCCGCGATCCGGATGGCCAGGCCGGGCCCGGGGAAGGGGTGGCGCCACACGATCTCCTCCGGCAGGCCCAACGCCTCGCCGACCGCCCGCACCTCATCCTTGAACAACATCCGCAGCGGCTCCAGGAGCTGGAAATGCATTTCCTCGGGCAGGCCGCCCACGTTGTGATGGGTCTTGATCGTGTGCGCCGCACGTTGTTCGTGGCGAGAGGCCGACTCGATCACATCCGGATACAGCGTGCCTTGCGCCAGGAACGCGGCGTGCGCCCCGGCGGCTCCCCCTGGCATGGCCGAGGCGGCCTCCGCCTCGGCCGCTTCGAAGGTGCGGATGAACCGGGCGCCGATGCGCCGGCGTTTTTCTTCTGGATCGACGATGCCCGCCAGGTCGGCCAGGAACGCGGCGCTGGCATCGACGGAGATCAGGTGCGGGCCCAGGCGCTGCCCAAAAGTCTCTTTGACCTGGGCAGCCTCGCCCTCGCGGAGCAGGCCGTGATCCACGAAGATCGAGGTCAGGCGCTCGCCCACGGCCCGATGCAGCAAGGTGGCGGCCACAGCCGAGTCTACCCCCCCGCTCAAGCCACAGATGACCAGGCCATCGCCGATACAGGCCCGGAGATCGTCCACCGTGTCCTCGATGAATCTCGCCGGCGTCCAATCGGCCTGGGCAGCCGCAGATGCCGACCACGAAGTTGCGCAGGAGTCCGCTTCCCTGTGGCGTGTGCCGGACCTCGGGGTGGAACTGCACGCCATAAAGGCGCCGGGTGAAGTCGCCAATAGCCGCCGTCGTGCGGCCGGACCGCGCCAAAGCCACGAAACCAGGGGGCAGCTCCGCCACGTGATCGCCGTGGCTCATCCAGACGTGCACCTGCGGCGGCAGGCCGGCCAGCAGCGGCGCCTGAGGTGCGGTGATCGAAAGCTCGGCGTGGCCGTACTCGTGGGCCGCAGGCTCGACGCGGCCGCCCAGGTTATGCGCCAAAAGCTGCATCCCGTAGCATATGCCAAGCACCGGCCGCCCAGACGCCAGGACCTGGGCGGCAAGCCAGGGGCCGCGTCATCATATACGCTGGCGGGGCCGCCCGACAGGATATAGCCTTTAGGATCAAGCTGCGTGTAGCGTTCGGCGGGGGCATCCCATGGGATGAGCTCGCAGTAAATGTGCAGCTCGCGGCACGTGCCGGGCAATCAGTTGGGCGGTCTGCGAGCCATAATCCAGGATGGCGCATAGCATCTCGCTGCGGATTTTTCCTCACCCGTCGAATACGATCCTGCCATTGTCCATGCTGACGATGCACGCCAGCGTTTCCACGGGCACCCCCAGGTCGGCGAGGGCTTCGCGCCGCCACCCTCGAAGCGCTTCTCGATCACCGCGCCGATGCCCACCAGCGTGGCGCCGGCGTGCTGCACCAGCTCCACAAGGGCGCGGATGGTCGCCCCGCTGGCCAGGAAATCGTCGATCACCAGGACGCGGTCGCGCGGGCCGAGGTATTCCGGTGAGATCATCAGAAGGGTCATGTCGCCTTTGGTGTGCGAAGGGGCGCTGGCGGTCATGGTGTTCGGGTGCATCGTCACGGGCCGTGTCTTGCGCACGTAGACCACCGGCACGCCCAGGGCCAGGGCCGTCGTGAGCGCTGGGGCGATGCCGCTGATCTCCGCCGTCACGATCTTGTTGCCGCCCAGGTGAGCCAGGCGCGCCGCGAGCGCGCCACCCACAGCGAGCATCAAAGCCGGGTCAACCTGGTGGTTGATGAAACTGTCAACTTTGAGGATCCCATGTCCCATGTTGACGCCGTCACGCAAGATCCGTTCTTTGAGAAGTTCCATCTCGATTCCTCTTCCTCGCCTTGCGCCAATGAATCGCCGGCCGCCGCCAGTTGCGCAGGCGCCAGCACAGGCCCGCGGGATAACCCAGCATCTTTGCGAGATCGCCGGTGACGCGTATGACCGGGACCAGGAGCATAACTGCAGCCCGTTCTCCCGGCGCCAGGGCCGGCAGGTAACGTCGCAGCCGGCGGTACGGCCTGGCACAGTAGCCTGCGCCGCCGGCCAACAGCAGGCCAAGGCCGAGCCATGGGCGGCGGAGGGTTACGGCCAGCAGCCCCGGCACGACCAGCAGATAGGCAATGTAGCGGATGGCATGGCGCTTGCCCCACAGGCCTGCCTTGCCATCGCCGCGAGCATAATGATAGTACTGCTTGAAGAAAGCGCCGAGGGATGGGCGCGGCCGGAAATGTGCGATCGCGCCCGGCGCCCAGGCCGCCTTGCCGGCCGACCAGCGAAGGCGAAAGTCGAAGACCAGGTCCTCGCAGTAGTCGAGCCACTCGGGATAGCCGCCGGCCGCGGCCCAGGCGGTCTTGCGGAAGGCGATCGACCGGCTGGACGGCAAGAAGGTCGCCGGGTCCACTTCTTCCTGAGCCGGCAGCACCGTGGCGCCCATCGCCACCTCGAACGGGGTGGTCGGGTCGGCCACGAAGAAGCCGGCAGCGACGGCAGGTTCAGGGTTCGCGGCCAGCGGCGCGACCAGCCGCTCCAGCCAGCTCGCTTCCAGCCGCACGCCGGCGTCGGTCGAGGCGATGACGTCTCCGCTGGCCGCGCCGGCTGCCAGGTTGCGCCCCTGGCTGATGTTGCTGCCTGGCGCCACCAGCAGCCGCAGGGGCAGGCGTCCGGCGTAGCTCTGGACGGCTTCTACGGTGCCGTCGTGCGAGCCACCATCCACGATCAGCACCTCGTCGGGCGGCCGGGTTTGGGCGCACAGGCTTTCCAGCAACCGGCGGATGGACTCGCTCTCGTTGAGAACCGTGCAGATGACGGTGACGCGCAAAACACCCACCTCAGGTGCGCCCGGATGGAGATCCCTGGCAGGTGCGGGCTGCCGTCCTGATATTCTATCCGTGTGCGCCTTCTCGAATGGAGGGATTATACCTCAGGGGCACGCAATCGCGAAGGCTCAGATGTCACCACTCACGCCGACCCACACGTCTTCGGCCACGGCCTGCTGTTCCTGTCCGGCCTCCAGGCGACTGAGAGTGGCTTCCAACGACACCACGCGCGCCGTGAGATGGCGCAGCATCTCGGCGGTGGGGTCTGGCAATCGATTGTGCTGCAAGTCCTCGTGGAGCTCGTCCGGCTCCGCCAGGCGCTTGCCGTTGCGGCTGATCACGCGCCCCGGCACGCCGACCACGACGGAATGCGGCGGGACATCAGCCACGACCACCGAGTTGGAGCCGATCCGGCTGTGCGCCCCGATCACGATCGGGCCCAGGATTTGTGCCCCTGCCCCCACGACGACGTGGTCTTCCAGGGTGGGGTGTCGCTTGACTTTCTCGAGGCTCACGCCGCCCAGCGTCACGTTGTGATAGAGCGTCACGTGGGCTCCGACCTCGGCAGTCTCCCCGATCACCGTCGCCATGCCGTGGTCGATAAAAAAGCCCGGCCCGATTCGTGCCCCTGGATGGATCTCGATCCCCGTCAGCCAACGGCCGAACTGGCTGATGGCCCGGCCGATCAGGAAGAAACCATTGCGCCAGCACAGGTGGGCCAGACGATGAAGCCACAGTGCGTGCAAACCGGGGTAGAGCAACACGACCTCCAGCCAGTTACGCGCAGCCGGGTCGCGTTCAAGCACAGCCTGTATATCGCTGCGCAGCGTCCTCAACATCGGTTATCTCCGTCTAGCTTTCCAGGTTTGCGAAGAGCGCCGTGCTCAGATAGCGCTCGCCCGACGAAGGCACGATCACGACCGCACGCTTCCCGGCATTGCCGGGACGTTGGGCTATCCCCACCGCGGCGTGAATCGCCGCTCCGGAGCTGATGCCAATCAAGATGCCTTCCTCGCGGGACACGGCGGGCCATGGCAAACGCCTCCTCCTTGGTTACCTTCACGATTTCGTCGATCAGTGACGTATCCAGAACCTTGGGCACGAACCCGGCGCCAAGGCCTTGCAGCTTGTGCGCGCCCGGCTGGCCCCCCGACAAGACCGGCGAATCGCCAGGCTCGACCGCCACGACATGCAGCTGTGGGTTGCGGGGCTTGATCACCGATGCCACGCCTGTGAGCGTCCCTCCCGTGCCCACGCCTGCGACGAGGATGTCGATCTTGCCACCGGTGTCACGCCAGATCTCCTCGGCTGTGGTCCGGCGATGCACGGCAGGATTAGCCGGATTCTCGAACTGTTGCGGCACGAAGAACTTCGGGTTCTCCCGCGCCATCTCGTCGGCCCGGCGGATGGCGCCTTTCATCCCTTCCGCGCCCGGCGTCAGCACCAACTCGGCGCCGAAAGCCCGCATCAGCTTGCGCCGTTCCAGGCTGGCCGTCTCCGGCATGACCAGGGTGCAATGGTAGCCTCTGGCCGCCGCGACCATAGCCAGCCCGATGCCGGTGTTGCCGCTGGTCGGTTCGAGGATAATCGTATCCGGCCCGATCTTGCCGGCGGCTTCCGCGGCGGCGATCATCGACAGCCCGATCCTGTCTTTCACGCTGCCGCCCGGGTTGGCGAATTCCAGCTTGGCAAGCACCTCCGCCTGAGCGCCTGCCGTGACCCGATGCAGCCGCACCAGGGGTGTGTTGCCGATCAAGTCAGTGACCGAATCTGCTATCCGCGCGCTCTCAGCCAGGTTTTCCATCTCACAAGGCTCCTTGTCCCAAAGACGTGGTCCCGAAACCACCTGCCGCAGGCCCAACAAAAAGAACGGCCCATCTCGGGGTCAGTGTGCCATCCCTGATGAAGCACGACCCCGGCGATGAGCCGGTTGACGTAAACGGTGAAAATGCCCCGATGAAAGCTACAGCCACATAGCCTTCACCCTGCTTCCGCATCCTCTAATGAAAGAGCGAACCCTCTATGTGCATGGCAAAAAGCCCGCACGGCTCATCGCTCTGCTATCGAGTTGACAGCGGGAGCGATTGGCGCCATGCCAACTCACTCCCGCCCCAGACACGAGCAGGTCCAGATCACAACTCCATCGCCGCGCCGATACAGCTCAACCAAGACATGCCTCTCCATCAAAAGCTTAGCTAATTTTAGGACCATTGTCAAGTGGTTGAAGTAAGCTGACCTTCAGAGCCAGGAATCAAACGCGGCGGGGTCGAGAAATGGGTTGCTGCGCTGCTCGTGGCCGACCGTGCTGGCCGGGCCATGCCCGGGCAACACCGTATAGTCGGCTGGCAGGCTGATGATCTGGCTGCGGATGCTGTTCAAGAGCAACCTGGCATCGCCGCCTGGCAAGTCGGTGCGCCCGACCGAGCCGGCAAACAGCGCGTCTCCCGTGAAGACCCGCCGGCCGGCGTCGTTGACGAAACTGACCCCGCCCGGTGAATGGCCTGGCGTGGCCCGCACCGTGAGCTCGACATCGTCGATGCGCAGTACCTGCCCCGGCTGCAATTCGGCCTCGGGCTCGGGCGGGTCGCCCGGCTCCTGCCCCAGCCAGGCCCGGGCCGTGTCACGCATGGCGGCCAGCAGGGGGCGGTCGGCAGGGTGGATGGCAAAGGGAGCGCCGGTTGCCTGCTGCAATGCCCGCACCGCGAGCACGTGGTCGAAATGGCCATGGGTGGCGAGGATCTGCGCCGCTTGCAGTCCACGCCTGCGCAGCACATTGAGGATCGCCGTGGCGTTGTCGCCCGGGTCGATCACGATGGCCCGGTGGGTGCTTTCGCTGCCCAGGATGTAGCAGTTGACCTGCAAAGAACCTACGACTACCGTGTCCAACAGCATGATGTCTTTCTACTCCATCGGTTGCAGCGGGGAAGTGGCAACCCTTCCGCTCTCGACGTGCCACGGGCGTTCAGTGCTTCTGGATCTGCACGGTGCTGAGATAGGCCACACCGGCAGGGGTGTTGGTGTCCGGCAGCAAAGTCAGGCTCAGCCGGTAGGTCGCAGGCGCGAGATCGGCCGGCAAAGTCAGATCGTGCTCGCCGCGCACGACCTCGCGCGGCTCCCAAAATGTGGTGCTGTAGGTCGAGCCGACCAGCGGGGCCTGGAGCTGCGCGACCACATTGCCGGCATTGTCGGTAAGCGCCAGGTCAAACCACCAATCGGCGCGCGGCTGCACATTGGCCTGCCAGTAGAACGTCACGTGCAACAGGTCACCGGGATAAAGCGGCGTGCTGGGTGCGTAGCCGAAGTCGCGTTTGTAGCAATCGTAGCCCAGTAACTCGATGCCCCCGAAGTCAAAACTCTGGCTGTGCTGCATGCCCAACGCCGCCAGAGGCGGGGCCGTCGACGAGCGCGCAACCGTGATTGGCGGCAATTCGATGTGATCTTCGCCGTTCGGAAGACGCAGGCGCTGCATCGTTTGAGCGTCGTACATGCCCAGGATCCGGCGATAGGTGCCAGGCGGTGTGCCGGGCGGGATCAGCAAGCCATGATTGTCGGTGATCACCTCGCCCGGAGCCCAGCCGATCGTCGGCCGGCTTTCGCCCGCCGGTTCGGCGTCCCGCTGGGCGATCACCTGATCGGCTGGGTCGAGCAATTGCAAGAAAACTTTGTAGCGCCGGGCAGGGGTCGTGCTCGCGCTCCAGAGGAGCTGCACCTGGGTTACCTCGCCGGCGTGCAGCGCCAGGTTCCACCCACGGTAGCCCAGCAAAGTGATCTCAGGGCCCAGCCGCAGATTCAGGCCGTCGGCGGTCTCATCGGGCGGCCTGCGCTGCGGCATGACGTACACGGCCAGCCGCACGTTGCCATACCATTCGTCCATGGTCTTGTAACTGCGGTTGTTGAGCCAGCCCTCGATCAGACCGTCGGGGTCTGCCTCTTGCGTCGCCCAATAGAGCACATAAACCTTGTCGTAGGAGACGAGCGTGTCCAGCTCTTTCGAAGTTGCCGCCGGGTCGAGCGGGCGTTGGCGCGGCAAGGGGTCCACCGGCAAGCTCCCGTGGTAATAGTAGTCGAATACCTCACTCTGCCCGGGAGCGTCAAGCACGATGGCATCCTCTTGCTGGGCCGTGGCGTTGATGAACTGAACGATGCCCCGGTAATCATCGCGGGCCAACGCCGGGTCGGTGAAGGTGCGGGCGAGCGCCGTGCTGTAGACTGCGGAGACCAATGCCAGGACCACGATGACCCAGACAATGCTGGCCAGCGTGCTGATGGAGATGATCGCCGGCCGGTCGCGAAAGACCTGGCGGGCGCCCGCCCAACTCTTGACGGCCCGCACGGGGCCGGCTATGCCGCGCCCCAGAAGGATCGAGCAAGCCGGGCTGGCTATCAACAAGAACTTGAGGTAGGAATCGCGAAAGAGGCCCAGCGCCAGCATCACCACCACGGGGCCGGCGGCCCAAACGATGACGCTCAGCCAGCGCAGCCAGTACCAGGCGCTCGACCTTTCAAGGTCACCCTGGTCGGCCGGCTGGATGTCAGGCCGGGCAAAGCGCAGGTAGCGCGACAGCAGGTAACGCCAGGGCACGGCCCCGCAGATCGCCAGGGCCAGCAGAGCATAGGCTCCCCACTGGCCGGCCGGGGCGTTGCCGGCCGGCCCCAGGGCGAACAGCCCGAGGGTGGCCTGGAGGGCGCCGAAAAGGCCCATCGTGGAGCCCGTGTCGGGCCAGGAAAACGCCTGGCGCATCATCGTGGGCAGCCAGGGCCCGAACACAGCCAGCGCCAGCGCCAACAGGATGCCCCACCGTTGCAAGCGCTGCCTGACCAGCCCTTGCCTCCGCGTTCCCCACACCCAACACAGATAGAGCGCGGTGTTGATCGCGATGACCAGCGGGAACAGGTAATGGGTGTAGAGGCCGGCGATCCAGGAAAGCACCAACCACAAGCCCGGGAGCGGCAACCAATGCCACTTTGCGGCGGCAACCCCCGGCGCACCACCTACGCCCACTTCGGCGGCCACGAATTCCCAGAAGAACAGGAAAGACGTCGTGGTCAACAGCGCCAGCAGGATATACATGCGCGCTTCCTGGCTGTAATAAACCTGAAATGGCGCCAGGGCCGCGATGAAGGCGATGGCCAGCCCGGTGTTCTCGCCGTAAAGGCGACGGCCCAGCTCTGCGGTCACGGCCACCAGCAGGAGGCCCGTGACCGCGCTGAGCGCCCGGAGGGCCGTCTCGCTGAGGCCGAAAAGCTGCGTCCAGATGTGTAAGAGCCAGTAGTATAGTGGGGGGTGGATGTCTCGGGCGGCGCCGGCTGCGATTTGCGCCAGGGACCGGCCTGCCATGGCGGCGCTATTGCCCTCGTCAGACCACAGGCTCTGGTTGCCCAGGTCATAGAAGCGCAGGGCTGCCGCTGCTGCCAGGATCGCGAGCAGCACGAGGGTCAGCAAGAAGAGGTCGCGCCGCGCGAGCCTCACGGCGAGCCACCCTGCTGGGTCCGGGAACCGTCGCGTGGGGATGGCTGCCGGCTTGCATTATACCCGGTCATGAAGCTTTTGAGGCTGTTGTAAGCAGGCTGCAAAGTGAAGTCGGGGGCCACCAGCTGGAAATACGCTTCAGGCCTGCCCGTGCGCAGCCATTCATCGGTGGCTTGCTTGAAGTACCAGGTGTTGATCACGCCGACCCAGGGCCATTCCTGCAAGGCCCGCTGATAGGCCAGCACTTCGTAGCGGCCCTGTTGGGCCGGAGTTACCTGTCCGAAGCTCTTGTTGGCGATGGCGTCGGGCACGGCGTTCCAGCCCATCTCGCTGATCCAGATCGGCTTGGCTGCGTCTCCGTTGGCAACCATCAGGTCGCGCACATATTCGACACGCCCGTAGTTCATCACGCGTGGCTGCATGCGCCGATCGGTCGGGCCCGACCACAACCCATACCCCTGCATGGCCATGATATCGAAATAGGGGGCAGCTCCGGCATCGTACATGCGCTGGAGGAAGAGCAGATCATTCAAAGCGTTCGCCGGCGGCGGGGCGTCCGGCGACAGCTCGATGGTGCTGGCGAGAGCCCCACAGATGATTACGGCGTGGGGGTCCGCCTGGCGCGCCCGCGTGGCCCCCACCTTGAGCAACTGGGTGTACTGCTCCGGGCTGATCGGGTAGCTGCCCCATTCCGGGTAGATGTTGGGCTCGTTCCAGATCTGGTAGTAGCGGATGCGCCCGCGATAGCGGCTGACCAGCGTATAGACGAAGTCGCCGAAATCGTTGTAGTTGTCGGGCGGGGCGAACGTGCCGTTGGCGTCGCCGGCAGCCCGGCTCCACTTGGGTGGCGTGCTGATCCGCACGATGAGTTCCATGTGATATTTCTCGGCCAGGGACACGATGCTATCGTACTTATCCCAGGCCGACTTATACGGCTGCGTGCGGCGGTCCTCGAAGTCGCCCTTGCCGGCGATCTCGATGTCTTGCCAGGGGAACTCCTGGTGCAGCCAGTGGAAGCCGGCCCCGGCTGCCAGCTGCACCGTCTCCTCGCGCTTGGCCGGGTCGACCTCTTCGTTGAGAAAGACGTTGACGCCGAAGGGGTCCACATCGCCGAAGCGCACCGCGACGTTCGAGGCCAGGTTCGGTCGCGGCCGTAAGGCGTCGGCGGCCAGATCGCTGAGCGCCTTGACCTGCTGCAAAGGTTTCTCTTCGCCCGTCAAATCGAACAACAGAACCTCGGCCCGGGCTCGCAGCCTCAGGCCGGCCCATAGCAACAGGCCGGCCAGGAGCACGATGAAGGCCAGGCCGGCCGGCCAGCGGGTTCGAGATCGGCGAAGTGAAGGCATCATCTGAACGCTCGTTCAGACGCGGCGGCTCGCCGCCGTCAATGGGCGGCCTTGAAGACGATGCCGTACCATTGTCCGGCAGTGCACTTGTTGGTCACAACCCCCACGAACTTCTGCGAGTTAGCCGACCCTGGCACCTGGCTGCCGGAGGAAATGGTCTGCCCATTATTCGGCACGCCGCCAGTAGGGCACTGCACGACATAGATATCGTACTCTCCGGTGCAGGCCTGTGGGTAGCTACAGGGCGAAAAACCCCAGTTGCCGTTGCCCGCGCCGCCGCTTCCAGAGAACTTGATGGTCCGTGGCCCGTAGTAGTCGAGCTCCAGACAAACGCCGTTTTCCGGGTTGCCGTTCACGTCCTGGACCTGGCCGTTGAAGTAGGCGCCGTTGCATTGCGCCCCGGCGGTCCCGCTGGAAACCAGGTTCCAATCGTACGAAGGTGCCGGGGCCGGCGCGGGGCGGCCGGCGCCGTGGTGGGCGCTGCGCGCGGCCGGCGTGGCCTGGCGCGGCGGTGGGCTCGGCGGCCACAGGCTGCGACGCCGGAACCACTGCCTGAGCGGATGGCGCTCGGAAGGTTCTGCGGCACCGCAAGGCTGGTCAGGTCACCCGACGTCGTCACAAGGCCGGCCGATATCCAACCGGGGTCCCCGTTGAAGTTGAGCTCCAGCCACGAGCCATCCTGGTTTTTCGCCAACACCTTGTAGTTTGTTCCGGGCTGCACCTGGCCCAGGATGTCGTAGGCGGTGCTGGGCCCCTCACGCACATTCACCGTGTTATCTGAGCTAAACTGCACGGCTGCGCCAGCACCGGTCGGTGGCGTGGTCGGCGCCGCGGCGGGCTCGGCGGTGGCGGCCGGCTCGGCGGGCGCGGCCGGCGGAGGGGTAGCGGTAGGCACTGTGATAGTTACCGCACTGGTGATGGCTGCCGGTGGCAAAGCCACCGGCACAGTAGCAGCGGATGTCGCGCTGATCGCAGCCGCCGGAAGCGCAACAGCTGCCGGCGGCTGTCCAGGGATCGGCGTGAAGATCGGAAGCGGCGTGCCGGCAGCGGCCGGCGTGAATGTCGGCTTGGGCGTTCTCGACGGAGCAAGAGTCGGCGACACGCCTTGGGCCGCGCCGCAGCTTGCCACGACCAGGGCTGCCGCTACGGCCAGCAGGGCCAGGGGAAGACGACGGCTTTGCATAGGAGATTCCACCTCGATTGCGGGCCTTGGCGGCCCTGAGTATAGCCAGGTAGCAGCGGGTACTGTGACTATGCAGCCTGGGGATCTGGCACATTGTAGCACATGATGTTACTTGGCGCACAATTGCAGCGCATCCTGTGCCAGCTTCGAATCCGGATTGGTCTCCAGCGCCTTCTGCAGCCAGACGGTGGCATTCCGGCAATCGTTCAAATCGTAGTAAGAGAGGCCATACTCGTAGTAATACTGTTCACCACGGACGCCCTCATCCACTGCCTTCTGAAAGTTCTCGATGGCCGCTTCATAGTTGAAGCGGCTGTAGTAGACCTCGGCCAGGTGCGCATAGGCCAGCCCATAAGTGGGGTTGACCTCGATGGCCTTGCGCAGGGTGGCGATGGCACGGTCAGGATCGCCCGCCACGCCGCAGGCACGGCCCAGGTTGTCGTAGCCCACCGGCTCATCCGGATTGGCGTTCAACGGCTTTCTGATACTGGGCGATGGCATTTGTGTTGTCGCCCATGGCCATAAATGTGTTGCCGGCGCTCACGAAGACGTAGCCAAGATGGGGCGCGATCTGTGCCGCTTTGGCGTAGGCCGCGATGGCGTCGGCGTACCGCCCCTCGTACTGGAACACGTAGCCCAGATCCCGCTGCGCGATGACGCTGCCGGGATTGATCTTGACCGCATTCTGCGCTTCCTGCAAGGCCATCCAGTTGTTTTTGTCGGCATACACCTCGGCGAGAGCAGCGTGAGCCTCAGCAGAGAGAGGATCGGCATCTACTGCCTTCAGCGCTATCCTCATGGCTTCGTCGTAGCTCTCGCTCCAGTCGAGGGTGATGGCCAGCACGGCCAGGTTCATGGCGCTGGGCTTCAGGCCGACGGCCTTGCGGGCCAGAGGCACGGCATCGGTAGGGTGTCCACGCAGGACGAGCAGCCACGCCTGCCATTGATAGGCCTCGTCATTGCCTGGCTCCAGCGCGGCGGCGCGTGCGTAAGCCTGGCTTGCGCCGGCCAGCTTGCCGGCCTGGTAATCGTCTTCAGCCTCCGCCAGGTAGCTGAGCGCCGAACGCGTCGGCGTCATGCTGGGCAACACCGGCTTGAACGGATCGTATGGGTTGATGGACACACCATGCGGCCCCGGCCGCACCACCAGGATGCCGAACGAAAGCAACGCGTAGAGCACGGCACCGGCGAGCGCCAAGACCGCCAGGGTGATCGGCCACCGTGAACGCCGTCGATACTTGCTCCGATATCGGCGATCAATATACATGGCACCGATTCAATCCTGATGACGCCGATGGCGCCGCATCGCTTCCAGCCAACCGCCCGGCACAGCGGCTCACGCGCGCAATTTCTCCCAGGTCGCACGCAGGCGTCGCACGGCCTTCATGGGCACGTAGATGCCGCCGACATCGACCGGGATCGGCGGGAAACCATGGAAATCGGTGCCGCCGGTCAGTATCAGCTCATGCTGGTGAGCAAGGCGCGTGAGGTATTCGATCGCCCGGGCACCGTAGCCGGGATAATAGACCTCAAGACCTTGCAACCCGGCGTCCAACAGTTCGGGTAGCAGGCCTTCGAAGGGCAGCAGGCCTCGTGGGGCCGTCGTGACGGCATCGAACGGGATCGGGTGGGCCCACACCGGGACGCCACCGGCCTTGCGGATGAGGCGGCAGGCATCGGCCGGGGAAAACTTGAGCCGCTCGACGTACGCCGGCCGGGACCGGCCGATATAGCGGTCAAAGGCTTCGCCGAAGGTGGCCACATAGCCCGCCTCGAGCAGGGCTTGCGCGACGTGCGGCCGGCCCACCGAACCATCCCTGGCGAGCTGCAGCACCCGCTCCAGGCGGATCGGCGCGCCGAGGGCCGCCAGCTTATCCACCATCTGGCAGGCGCGCGCCAGGCGACCCTCGCGCAACCGCGCCAGTTGTTCGGTGAAAGCCGGGTCCTGCCAATCTATGAAATAGCCCAGAACGTGCACTTCGCCGCCGGGCACGTCCGTGTTGATTTCCAGGCCCGGTATGACCTCGATCCCGAGCGTGCGGCCAGCCGCGAGCGCCTCCGGCAAACCCGCCGTCGTGTCATGATCGGTGACTGCCATGACGATGAGCGCCAGATGCGCTGCCCGGCGGACCAACTCACGGGGCTTGAGCACGCCGTCCGAAGCGGTGGTATGGCAATGCAAGTCTACCTGGTTCATTAGCCTCATATGATAGCACCAAACGGGCGCCTGGAGAAACGTGTTGCAGGTGACAATTCCAAGCCCCTGCGCTATAATGGCCATTCTGAAGAGGGCGGGAGACTTGGTGGGCAGAGGCGATGGGATGCGGGTGCGGTTGCGCGAGGGGGATAGGGTATGCATCGTGGGCGGGGGACCGGCAGGTAGCTCGGCTGCCCTGCACCTGTTGCGTCTGGCCGGAGCGGCCGGCCTGGGTCTGGAGATCCAGCTTTTCGAGCCTCACAACCCCCATAACCCGGGGGCCAGAAGCTGCAAAGGGTGCGCCGGCATCCTGTCTGACGGCGCACTGCGCCAGATGGCCGCCCTCGATCTCGACGTTCCGCCCGAAGTTGTGCAGTCGGAGTTGCGTGCCTACGTGGTTCACCTCGCCGGACAGGTCACCTCGATCGTTCAACCCGATCCGCGCCGCCGCATCCTGAGCGTGTACCGGGGCTCGGGGCCACGGCTGCATCGGGGCGCGCCGTTGGCCAGCTTCGACGCCCACCTGTTGGGTGCGGCGATCCGCGCGCGGGGCGCGCCACATCCCCGAGCGAGTACGTCGCGTCGAGTGGCAGGATGGGCCGGTCGTGCATACCGACACCGGGTGTTACCCTGCAAATTTCCTGGTCCTGGCCACGGGCGTCAACAGCCTGCCACCCCTCAGCCCGGCTTTTGGGTACGAGCCCCCTGAGTCGGTCACGATGGCGCAAGATGAAATCCCGCGCCCGCCCAGCTGGCCGGAAGACAAGGTTGCAGGCTTCTTCGACCAGCCGCCCGGCCTTGTGTTCGGGGCAGTCGTTCCCAAAGGTGCCTACCTGAATGTCTCGCTGCTCTGGGAGGGCGCGCCGGACGATGCCATCCAGCGCTTCTATGCAGCACAGAGGGAGGGCCTGGGCCGGTTTTTCCCGGAAATGCCGTCGAGTTGCTGCAGCTGCCACCCGCGCATCCTGGTAACGCCAGCGCGCACCTATTATGGGGAGCGGTGGGTTGCAGTCGGCGATGCCGCCGTGGCGCGGCTGTACAAAGATGGCATCAACTCGGCATTCATCACCAGCGGCAGCGCCATGCGTGCGGCCGTCGAGCAAGGCATCGATCAGGAGAGCTTTGATTTGGCCTACGCCCCGGCCTGTCGAGCGATCGCCCACGACAACCGCTACGGCAAACTGCTATATGCCGTCTCATCGGGTGCGCTGCGCAACCCCGAACTGGCCCGCGCCTGCGTCTCATGCGTGCGCGCCGAAGCCGGCCTGAGTGCCGACCGGCGGCTCTACTCGCGCCTGATGTGGGGCATGCTCACCGGAGACGAGCCGTACCGCGAGCTCTTCCGGCTGATCATGCAGCCGCGCGGGCTGCTCTACTTCGGCCGCCAGCTTCTGCACCGTCAGCGCGGGCTGCCGGCGCAAAGGGCACCCTCATGAGCGATCTCGGTCCCCTCGGGGACGGCAGCCGGGTGGCGATCATCGGCGGCGGCCCTGGAGGCACCGGTTGCGCGCTGGCCCTGCAGCGCATGGCAGCGCGGCTGGGGAAGCACCTGCGCATCACAGTGGTGGAGGGCAAGCAGTTTGCGGGCGAGCGCCACCACAACCTTTGCGTGGGACTGCTCTCGGCGCCCCTGCCTGCGCTCATGGCCGACTGCCTGGGGCTGCCGTTTCCCTACCAACTCAGCCACGCCGGCGTCGCCGGCTACGTGCTGCACACCGCCAAAGAGCAGATCTTGCTCGAGGACGAACAACGCACTTCGGTCACCCTGCGGCGCGTCCAGTTCGATGAGTATATGCTGGAGGCCGCCAGGCAGCGGGGCATCGAGATTGTGGCCGCTCGGGCCGTGGACGTGGACTTTCACGCCGATGGGGTGATGGTCTACACCGAGAGCATGCCGATCGAAGCGGATGTGGTGGTTGGCGCCTTCGGGATGGACGACGGTTGCATTGCCACCTTTACCCGTGCTACCCGCTACCGTCCGCCCAAGAGCTTGTTCTCGATGCTGGCCAAGTTCGATCCAGGTCCTGGCAGTGATAGAAGGCCTGAACTCGTATGTCCACGCCTTTCTGCCTAAGTCACCGGAGATCGAGTTCGGCGCCATCACGCCGAAGGGCGACTACGTGACGATCAACATTGCCGGGATTGCCGTGGACCGCCCGGCCATGCAGCGTTTCCTGGCTTTGCCGGAAGTACACGCCGTGCTGCCGGATTTCGCGGCCCGGCGTTCGATTTCGACCGCGTGCCGGTGTTCAAAGGGCGCTTTCCGCGCTCGCTGGCGAGGCATTATTATGGCGATCGCTATGTGATGGTAGGCGATGCGGCCGGCCTCGTGCGCGCCTTCAAGGGCAAAGGCGTGACCTCCGCCGTGCAGACCGGCATCCGGGCTGCCGAAACCATGCTGCAGACAGGCATCTCGCACGGTGCCTTTGCTGACGCCTACGAGAAGGCGAATCGTGACATCACCGGCGACGCGTTTTACGGCAGCGGAGTGCGGTTGCTGGTCACCCTTTCGGCCCGCTTCGGGCTGATCGACCCGGTGGTTCGTGCGGCCAGGCATGATGCCGACGTGCGGCGTGGGCTGCTCGGGGCAGTGTCGGCGCACGAACCCTATCGCAGGATCCTGCAAGAAATGCTACACTATCACGCGGTGCTGGCCGTCTCGCGGGCCATGCTACCGGCCACGCGCAGCTAAGGCCATAGGTGGTCGCATGAATCTTCGCATACCCGTGGTCATGGTCATCGTACTTGGCGTATTGGCAGCAGCGGGCTGCGGGCAGGCCGCGCCCCAGCCGATGCCTCCCGCCGCGACCGCGCCCCCCGTCTTGCCGACTCTCTCGCTGGCCACCCTCTCGATCTCCGCCGACCCGTCCGGCGCCCAGATCGCCATCGATGGGCAGTCGCGGGGCGCATCGCCTGTCGATCTGGCCCTGGCGCCCGGCACCCACCAGGTGCGCACAAGCGCACCCGGGTTCTCCGCGTTGACGGAAGTGATCACCCTCACCGCCGGCGAGCAAGCCATGTATTCGCCGGCCCTGACGAGCATCGTGTCACCAACCGTGACGCTATCGGCCGACCCGCGCCAGGTGCCCTGGCTTGGCGCGGCCCACGTGCACGCGGCAGCGTCAGGCAAGCAAGCCATCACCTTGATGCAGCTGCTCTTCGCCGGGCAGGTCATAGCCGAAGGGCAGGTGGGAGAGCTGACCACCGATCTCGAACCCACGGAGATCGAGGGGTTGGCTCCGGGCC
Organism: uncultured Chloroflexia bacterium; assembly: GCA_963808455.1. Classification (GTDB taxonomy): domain Bacteria; phylum Chloroflexota; class Anaerolineae; order CG2-30-64-16; family CG2-30-64-16; genus CAWEHT01. The sequence continues at coordinate 29,145 of CAWEHT010000104.1, forward strand.
AGGCCTATACGCTCACGGCGCGGGCGCAGGACCAGGCCGGCTACACAGGCGAGGCCAGCCTGGCGCTCCAGATCATGCCCGCGCCCACGGCGGTCGTCTCACGCCCGGTTTCGAGCGCGGCCATCACCAAGACGCCGACGGTCACGCCCACCCTTCGGGCGACCGTCACCCTGACACCCACCGTGCCGGCGCTCCCTACGGCGAACAGCACCCTGACCCCAACGCCGACCTTGACACCCACAGTGCCGGCGCCCACCCCGGCCCCGGTTGCGGCCACGACTTATACCGTCACGACCATCAGCATACCCACTTACCCGTATTCGGGGTTTCTGCGCACAGTGCCGGACCCCAACCTTGACGACTACCCGGTGCTTGTGCTCGACCGGTCCGCCTATCAGTCGTCGCATCCCCGTCCTGTGCCGGTGAGCTATACGCTGATCGTGCTGGAGAACCGCTATTTGCGCCTGACCCTCTTGCCGCAGCTGGGCGGGCGCATCTATCAGTGCATCTTCAAGCCGACGGGTAACAACGAGCTGTACCAGAACCCGGTGCTCAAGCCGACGGTCTGGGGACCACCCGCCACCGGCAGCCCTGCCGGTGCGAACTGGTGGCTGGCCGCGGGTGGCCTCGAGTGGGGATTCCCGGTTGACGAGCACGGCTACGAATGGGGCAGGGCCTGGGGCTACGATTACACGCAAGGCAACGACGGCAGTGTGACGGTGACGATGATCGGCGGCGATGTCCATCGTCCTTACGTGACCGTGGCCATCACCCTCCCGCCCGACAGCGCAGCCTTTACGGTCCAGCCCACGATCCGTGAATCCTCTGAGCACGACCTTCAACTACAAATGGTGGGAGGATGCGATGTTGGCGCCCGGGCGGGCGAACAAACCCGGGCCCGAGCTCCGCTTCATCGTGCCGGGCACCGAGGTGACGGTGCATACCACAGACGATAACACCCTGCCACCGTCGGGCGCCGCTATGTCGTGGCCGACCTTCGACGACCGCGACTTGAGCCGGCTCGGCACCTGGCGAGGATGGTTGGGCTTCTTCGCACGCCCGTCGGCGCAAGCCGGCTTTTCGGCGGTCTATGACCCGGCCGCCGACGAAGGATTCGTGCACGTCTTCCCGCCGGACGTGGAGCGAGGCGTAAAGGGCTTTGGCGCCGGTTGGAGCACGCCGTTGGACCCGAGCATCTGGACCGATGACGGGTCGGGCTACGTGGAGCTGCATGGTGGGCTGGCGCCCACCTTCGGCGACTGGAACAGCCTGGCAGCCGGCGGGCAGCTCAGTTGGAATGAGACCTGGTTCCCCGCGGCGCGCATCGGCGGCGTGGCCTACGCCTCGGCGAATGGGGCCGTGAATGTGAGCCGCACCGTGACGGGCACGCAAGTCTCGGTGCTCCCGGCGCGCCCCTTGGGCGGCCAGCTCGATATCACGGTGCCCGGCGCCAATCCTGTCAGCCGCACGGTCCAGATCAGCCCTGACCGGCCTTTCCAGGAGGTCATCGCCAGCGTGGCGGACCAGGGCATGGTAGCCCTGACGCTGACCGACGACAAGGGACAGGTTCTCATCAAGTACCAGGGCCAATTGCCCTGAGGGGCAGCTGGGCTCACGGATGCAATATGGAATAACAAGAGAGGCGTAATGGGTTGTTCCTCTCTTCAGCCTGGGAAGAGGAGCTGTCATCGTGGCGCCAATTATCGTAGGAATCGGCGCGTCGGCGGGCGGACAAGATGCGTTCGCCCGTTTCTTTCAGCATGTTCCGGCCACCAACGGCCTGGCGTTCGTGCTGATCCAGCATCTCGACCCCGTCCACCAGACCTTCCTGCCCGAGACCATTGCGACGTCAACCACGATGCCGGTGTGCCAGGCGGAAGAAGCCATGGAGCTGCAACCGGACCACGTATACACGATCCCGCGTGGCAGCGACCTGGTCCTGCGCCAGGGCCGGTTACACCTGTTCGACCGCCCGGTTTCCCGATCCCTGCATCTGCCCATCGACACCTTTTTCCGCTCGCTGGCCGGGGAAAGGAAGGAGGAAGCCATCGCCGTCGTCCTCTCGGGCGCCGGCAGCGATGGCACGCTGGGGATCGGTGCAGTCAAGGAGGAGGGCGGCATCGTCCTCGTGCAGGAGCCGGCCACGGCGGCCTTCGACGGGATGCCGCGCAGCGCCATAGCGACGGGCCTGGCCGACCTGATCCTTCCTCCTGAGGCGATGCCGGAGCGCATCCTGGCCTACGCACGGCAGGCACACGCGCATGGCCAGGCCCAAGAAGAATCTTCGCCACCTCCCATCGAGGCGCAGTCGCAGGCGACCGTGCCGCGGATACTGGGGCTCTTGGCCGTACAGACCGGGCACGACTTCTCGGATTACAAACCCACCACCGTGCGGAGGCGCATCGAGCGGCGCATGGCGCTCAATCAGATCGGGAACGCCGAGAGCTATTATCGCTACCTGCAAGATAACCAGGCCGAAGGGCAGATGCTGTTCGAGGACCTGCTGATCGGGGTCACCCAGTTCTTTCGCGACCCTGAAGCCTTCGCGGCGCTGCAGAAGCTGGCCATACCTCAGATTTTGCATCTGGCAGAAGGCCGGCAGAGCGCGGAGCCCGTGCGGGTATGGGTGCCGGGCTGTGCGACGGGTGAAGAGGCCTACTCGATCGGCATGCTCATACAGGAAACCATGGATGCAGCCGGGGCCGTGGTCCCCGTCACGATCTTTGCCTCCGATCTGGACGGCCGCGCCATCGACAAAGCCCGGCGCGCCGCCTACCCGCCCAGCGTTGGCGCCGACATCGGCCCGGAACGCCTTGCCCGCTTCTTTGTCGAAGCGGATGGGAAGTATCAGGTCGCGGAACACATCCGCAGGATGGTCGTGTTTGCCGCACACGACGTGATCCACGATCCACCGTTTTCGCGGCTCCGACCTGATCAGTTGTCGCAACCTGCTGATTTACCTGGCCGAGGCCTCGCAAAAGCGGGTGACGTCCACCTTCCACTATGCGCTCAAACCGGGCGGCCTGCTGTTCCTGGGAAGTTCCGAATTGCCAGAGACATCCCGCCGGTGGTTCGTGCCGCTGGACCGCAAGCACCGGCTCTTCCAGCGCGCCGCGTCTGGTGACCTACGGCGAAACGAGCTGGCTTACCGCCCGGCGGCTCTCACGCGCCAGCGGGCTGCGCCCCCGAGGGTCAAGGAGCCTGGACCGGTGAACCTGCGTGAGAGCGTCGAGCAGATGCTGCTGGAATATGCACCTACCTGTCTCGTCATCAACCGTGCGGCCGACATCCTGTACGTCCATGGCCGGACCGGCAAGTACCTGGAGACACCGCCGGGCGAGGTGGGCCCGGCGAACGCCTTGCGTATGGTGCCCGCGGAACTTCGCTCGCCCCTGAGCGCCGGAGTCGCCAGGGCCATTACCGAGAAGCAGGTCGTTACCTACGACCGGATCCCCGTCGGGACTGATGGCGGCAAGGCGTGCATCAGGTTGACGGTCCGCCCCCTGACGGAGTCGGGGGCCGACGAAGAGCTCCTGACCGTCACCTTCGATGAACTGCCGCCTGCCGCCTGCGCGCCTGGGCCGCCCGCGTCGGGCCCCGAAGCAGGCGGCGAGCAGGGCTTGCGCATAACGGAGCTGGAGCGCGATCTGTCGCGCGGCTCAGGAATACCTCCAGGCCACGGTCGAGGAGCTGGAATCCGCCAACGAGGAGCTGCGCTCGGCCAATGAGGAGTTGCAGAGCACGAACGAGGAATTGTTGACCTCGCGTGAGGAGTTGCAGTCGGTCAATGAGGAGCTGGTGACCCTCAACTCTGATCATGAGGCCAAGATCGAGGAGCTGACGGTGGTCAATGCCGACCTGGTCAACCTGCTGACCATGCTCGATACCGCCATCATCTTCCTGGATCGCAAGCTGCAAATCCGCCGCTTCAACAGCGCCGCAACCCGCATCAGCAACCTGATCGAGACGGACCTGGGACGCCCGCTGGGCGATCTGGCCTCGCACCTGGCCGGCGATCGCCTCGTGCCCGACGCCCGGGAGGTTCTGGAAACCGGAGCCAGCAAGCAAGTCGAATTGCGGGCTAAGGACGGCCGTTGGTACCTGGCGCACCTCCAGGTGTACCGCGCGCCGGGCCAGGAGCCGGATGGCGTGATGCTGACCTTCAGCGACGTTACGGAACAAAAGACGGCGCGCGAATATGCCGAGCACGTGGTTGAGACCGTGCGCGAGCCGCTGCTCGTGCTGGACCAGGGCTTGCGCGTTGTCTCGGCCAATCGCGCCTATTACCGGGCCTTCGCCGCCGGCCCCGAGAACACCCTGGGCCGGCCGATCTACGAGTTGAACGAGGGCCGTTGGGCAAGCCCTCGCCTCCGCGAAGCGCTCGCGGCGGTTGTGGCGCAAGATGCGGCGTTCGAGGATCTGATGATCGATGGCGCGGGCACTGGTGGCGTGGGTGATGGATTCGTGGTCAACGCCAGGCGGATCATCCGGCAGCCGGGAGAGATGCCACTGATCCTGCTCGCTGTGGCGAACCCGCATGGAGCCCTGTAGGTACGGCAGAATCAGGGAGCCCTTGCGGGTGACATTGAATCCGCGAATGGGACCTTGTGCCGGCTCCCAGGGCGTGCTAAGATGCTGGCATAAGGGAGTTCGGCTGCGTTTGGTCAGCCCATGCTGCTCCATCTCAGGCCGGTGGTGGCCCTCAACTGCAAGGGCACCATAACACCGCCGCAGGGCTTGCCTTCAGCAGCCAGGAGCCATGACGGTGAACCTGCAACAGTTCGAGCGCCAGGTGGGGGCCCTACAGGCACAAGTCTCGGCGCTATGGCCGTCTGCCGGCCTGCAAGCCATTGTCCTGCCGCCGCCAATCGCAGACTCGTTTGCCGACCTTGCGCGGGCACTGGCAGAGTTGCAGGCGGCCGACGCCGAGATACGGCAGCAGAGCAATGAGCTTGTCAGGCAGCAAAATGTCCTGGAAGCCGCCCGGCAGCATTGGCAAGACCTCTTCGACCTGGCCCCCGACGGATACCTCGTGACCGACCTCAACGGGATTGTCCTGGAAGCCAACCGTTCCGCGACGCAGTTGTTGTCCATCTCGCCAGCGGAGCTGCTGGGCGCGCCGCTGATCGCGCTGGTGACGCCGCCGGCACGCCGTAGCTTCCTGGGCAGTCTCGCGCGGCCTCCCGAGCCGGGGCAGAAGCAGGACCTGGATTTGCCGCTGCGGCCGCGCGGCAAGCAGGATCTCATGGCCAATGTGACGGTGGCGCGCATCTCCGGCATTGACCCAAACAAGCTTCAACTGGCCTGGCTGATCCGTGACGTGACCGAACGCCGCGATAGTGAGGACGCCCTGCGCCAGGCCCACGACGAGCTGGAAGCGCGCGTGCATGAGCGGACCGCCGACCTCGAAGCCAGCCGCCAGCAGGCCCATGCGCTCGCCCGCAGGCTGGTGGAGGTCCAGGAGACCGAACGCAAGGCCATTGCGCTCGAGCTGCACGACGAGGCGGGACAGGCTCTCTCGGCATTACTCCTGGGCCTGGGTGCCATCCAGACGCATGCCGATCAGCCCCAAGAGATCGCGACCCGGCGGCCGAGTTGCGGCAGCTTGTCGATGGCACGATGGAGGGTTTGCACCGGCTGGCGATGCGGCTGCGCCCCGTCAGCCTGGACCACATCGGATTGGCGGGCGCTTTGGCGCAGCAGCTCGAAACCGTCAGGCAGCAGAGCGAGCTGGACGCGCAGCTCGTGCTGGTGGGGTTGCATGTGAACGAGCGTCTCCCCAGCGAGGTCGAGATCCCCGTTTACCGGGTGGTGCAGGAGGCGCTGGCGAACATCATGCGGCACGCCCAGGCCAGGAACGTAGGCGTGGTAGTGGAACGGCGCGGCCACCTGGTGCGAGCGATCGTCGAGGACGATGGGAACGGCTTCGACGTCGAGACGGCACTGCAGCGGGGACGTTTGGGGCTGTTGGGCATGCGCGAGCGTGTGGACATGCTGGGCGGCAAGCTGACGATAGAATCCCGGCGGGGCAAGGGGACCACCGTGTTTGCCGAGGTGCCGTGCGCGGCCGCGGACGAGCTATCCCCCGCCCCTCCCGCGTAGGAGAGCCCCCGCCCGGAGGCGAAGGATCCGGATCGGAGCGGGGTTTGACGCGACTGCTCGGGTGAGGTATACTGGGCCTCGTTCGGGGCGTGGCGCAGTCCGGTTAGCGCGCGTGATTTGGGTTCACGAGGTCGGTGGTTCAAATCCACTCGCCCCGACCTCTTGCAGCACGAGTCAGCCGTGTTCTGCGGGTGTAGCTCAGCGGTAGAGCGCCTGCCCTCCAAGCAGGATGTCATGGGTTCGAATCCCACCACCCGCTCCTTGAGGCACCCCCTATATATAGGGGGTGTTTTCTAGTGTGACCCCCCCGGCTGTCTCAGTGTATGTGCGCCAACTGTAGCCGGTAGTGCCAGCTCGCTTTGACGAGTGGCATGACCGCGGAGCAGCTGGCGGACCGTTTTGGCCGCATTATGATGCAGCCTGCGTAAGAATTGGCGCGGGCCTTCCGCCTCCGCCAAGCGCCGACGTTGGGTTTGGTAATCGGCCACCTTCACCGCGCGCGAGTTGACAGAGGAGGTTCACCTCCGTCTCGGCCTGAAATAAGGCTTGGCATTGACCAAAGTCCCGCAACTCAACCGTAGACTTGCGGCCGCTGATGCGGCGCTGGTAACGGCGCAAGCCCCCGAAGAAACCTTCCAGCTGCAGATTGTCGGCAGGTAAGCGAGGAATATCGTAGCAGTGCAGCAATTCCGGACCCCAGGTGCGCCACAACCGCCGCCAGGCACCGTACAGAGCCGCTTGCGCCGGTCGGCGCTTGAAGTCCGGCCGGAACTGGTCCAGCAGGGTCTCCATCGCTGCTGCGACCTGGCCGCTGGTGCGGGCCTCGGTTGCCGTTTCAGCTGGCTTGCCATAGCCTAAGCAATCGGCAATGCGCCGGACCCAACCAAAAGCCTCGCCCACATCCTGGGCCAGCGTGCGATTGCTGTTCACGGCCCACTCGGTTTGCGTGAGCAACTGCCGCAGATAAGGGTTCTCGGGGGCGGCCGCCAGAACCCCTCGGAGTTCCTCGACCCAAGTCCCAAGCTGCTGATAGCCAGCCAGGCCACCCCAGCAGAAAGGCTTAAGCGTGCTCCGGTTAGCGGTGTCGCGGATTCCCATCCGGATTCTTGTGAGGGGGCGGCCCGTGAGAGCCGTTCCTACCTCGACGATCAAGGCAAAGTCTCAACAGTTATACGCTTACATTGGCCAGACAACCAGCTCATCGCGTCCAAGCCGCTTTTCTAGACTTCAACCTCCATCAGCCAGTCGATCAGCCGATTTGAATACTCCTCGACCTGTTCGTCGTCCTCTTCTCGGGCCGCGTGTTCGATGTCGGCGATCAGACCGTTGATCTCGTCGGCCTCCTTGGCGTCCAAGTCCGGCCGCGCCAGAGCCGCCCTGGCACGCTTGAGAAGCACCTTCGTGCCTGGGTCAAGGTCCGTTTCTGGCTCGCTACCGTCGGCGCTTGTTAAGATGGCCGACAATTTGGCCTGACTCTGTGCGATCTCTTCCGGGCTTAAGCGTTGGCGGCTGGCTTTGAGCTGCGCGCTGACCCGCTTCCCGGTCTTGCGTTCCGTGACCGTCACGTCCAGGATGCCGTTCACGTCCAATTGGAAGTTAACGGTCACCTTGGTCAGGCTGTCTGGCCGGTCTGATTTGAGATCCTCGACCATGAAATCGCCCAGTAGCACATTGTGCGAAGCTACTGGATGCTCGCCCTGATAGACCATGATGTGGATGGCGTCCTGGCCCGGATACAACGTGCTGAACACCTCGCTACGTTGCACAGGAATCGTGGTATTACGACGCACCAGCGGCACAAATCGATCAAGTTCCAAACGTCCGGTGATGCTATGCTCTGCGGCTTCGATGCCTAAGGACAGCGGCGTCACATCCACCAGGATGGTGTCGATCTCCTGGCCCACGATGATCCCTGCCTGCACCGCAGCCCCCAGAGCTACTGCCGCATCCGGGTCGATTTCGGAATGCGGCTCCTTTTCCATGCGTTCGGCCACCAGGTTCCAGACTGCAGGAATGCGGGTGGACCCGCCGACCAGCAAGACGCGATCGATATCGCCGGGTTCCAGACGCGCATCCGCCAGAGCCTTATCCACACACGTGATCGTGCGGGTCAGCAGGTCGTCGATCAGGGCCTCGAATTCTTCTCGGCTGACTTCGCGTTCGATATGCAGCGGCCTGTTCTTGTTGTCGGTGGCCACGTACTCCAGATTCACAGTGGCGTATGGCGCCGAGGAAAGTTCGATTTTGGCCTCTTCGGCCGCGCGTAACAGACGCGCCCACGCCTGATGGTTGGCGCGCAGATCGATGTGATGCTCGCGCACGAACTCGTCGGCGATCCGTCCGGCCAGCCGCTCGTCAAAGTCGTCGCCGCCCAGGAAGTTGTCACCGGCCGTGGCCAGGACATCCACCACGCCGTTGTCCAGTTCGATCAGGGAAACGTCGAATGTGCCGCCGCCCAAGTCGTAGACCAGCAAGCGCAGATGCTGATCGTTCGCCAGGCCGTAGCCGTAGGCCAGGGCCGACGCGGTCGGCTCATTGATGATCCGCTCTACGTGTAGACCGGCGATTTCCCCGGCCTCGATCGTTGCCTGCCGCTGGACCTCGTTGAAATAGGCTGGCACCGTGATCACCGCGCGGGTTGCCGGGTGGCCCAGGGCCGTCTCAGCGCCCTCCTTGATATCGCGCAAGATGAACGCCGAGATCTCTTGCGGTGTATAGGTTTTGCCCGCCATGCTTACGGTTTCGCCCTTGCCCATCTTGCGTTTGATCGAGCGAATGGTGCGGTCCGGCGCCACGACCCACTGGTTGCGCGCCGGTGTGCCCACCAGCACATCGCCATCGGGCGCGATGCCCACTACTGAGGCCAAAAGTCGTTGGCCTTTGACGGGTATGATGGTCGGAACGCCTTCCTGAATCACTGCCAGCACCGAATAAGTTGTGCCCAGGTCAACGCCAATCACGGTATCTTCGGATTCGTTCATAGCTCAAGCTCCTCAGAATTGGTCGCATCTGGTCCGATGGAACTCGCCGCCCCTGGGATTTGATCCAGAGACCGGTCAATCGCTGGCTGGGAGCTCGTCACCCATGCCGGTTTTCGGCTCACCACCACTTCGGCATAGCGCAACACGCGCTCGCGTTGCCGATAGCCTTTGCGGAGCACCGCCGTGACGATCCCGTCCGGTTCGTCGGCACGTTCTTGCGTCTCCACCGCCACGTGTAAGCGTGGGTCAAAGCGTTGGCCTTGCGCTTCGATAAGCTGGATATCTTCTAAAGCCAGTAATCCCAGGAAGCGCTCGCGCACCAGCGCCAGACCGCGCAGCCAGCCCTCCAGCGCGTCCAGGTCTTCGTCCTTGGTTTTGACGGGCTGATCTTCCGTGCGAACAGGATATGGTAGCTCTGGTGGACCGAGCAACGCCCGGCGCAAGCGTTGCCTCACGCTCACGGGCCGGTCATTCACCCGTGCCGCCGGGATGGCTGCCACGTTCGGCTTGCGTCTGCGGGCCAAGAGGTCGCGGCCGCTCTCCAGGGCCATGTCCAGGCCGTCTAAGGCCGGTAACAGATCCACGGCCAGCTCGCCGCGCGCCGTGTGGCGCAGTTCGGCCAAACGAGCGGCCGCCTGTGCCGCGACTGCCTGGCTCACCGCCTCCCGTCGCGTGACGATCTCCTGCAGGGTAGTCAAGGCCGAGGCTACCTGTTGATCCTTGGCCTCGCCCAAACTCGTTGCCTTGAACTGCGTGCGGCTAAGCTTGACCACTGCACTGTTCAAGGCCTCGAACTGATCCAGTAGCGCGTCCAATTGCTGCTGGCCCGTTTCCAGGCGCGCCGACACATCGGCCAACCGTTCGTCCAGGGCTTGCGTCCCGGCCGGATCGGTCAGGCGCCGCGTCAAAACCGCCACCTGGTCGCTGTTGGATGCCACCTCGCCGGTCAATTGTTCGAGCAGCGTCTGCAGGTGGTCCGCCTGGACGCTCAGGCGCAGCAGTTGCCCGCCGAGCCCGGCGTTGGCAGGGTCCGGAACCTCGTTTTCTGGTCCGGGCCGGTTCTGGTCGTCACTTGGGGAGTTCAGGCTCATGGAAATCCTCATGCATAGCGATTTGGGCCAAGGCAAGTTCCAGGGCCAGACTCACCACATCTTCGCCATGCACACTGGTGTCATACTTGCCCCGGCGTCTCTTCGGCAACTCAGGCGGCGGCTGAAGTAAGAACAGGTCAATTTGGGCGCGGCCTTCAGGTGTTTTCACCTGTTCGTAAGCCGAGCGTATCTTCTGAAATTGTTCCGGCTCGCGCTCAGGCGGATGCTCACGCACCAGGCGGAAATAGGCACGCTTAATCGTCCGATTGCCGCCCGC
>CAWEHT010000105.1:0-12941 GCA_963808455.1 uncultured Chloroflexia bacterium
TTTACCTGCTCGGCCTGGCCCAACGCCGCTGGCTGGCCAGCTGCGGCGCTGGCGGCCTCGGAAGTGCCATTTGTAAAGCGCACATCAACCCCACTCACGGGCTTGCCGCTCTTGAGATCGGTGACCCAGGCAAGCGCACCGTCCTGCGTGCTCTTGAGGGTCACGTTCAGGTCGGTACGGACGAGAAGTTGCCGTCCCGTCGTCACCACGTTCTTGCCCGAGTCATCTGTGCCGGCGCCGCTGACTTCGAGATAGTAAAGGCCGGGCCCCAGCGCTGTACCATCTTGGTTGGTTAGCTTTACCCGTTGGATGCCCGGCACGTTACGCGGCGACGTCGTGTCGAGTCGCCAATCGTTGAGCAGGTTCGCAGGCTGCGCCGTGTAGTCTTGCCAGGCTTGCCAATCGGCACTGGTCAAAGCGATGAAGTCGTCCAGCGGAACCGTGTAGAGCCTGTAGTGGACGGAAGGGATGTTGAGATAGCTGACAACCGCCTCCGTGGCCGTGTAGGCGTTGTAGCTGCCCACGCGGCCGTTTCCATTCACGTCCAGCGTGGAAGCATAATCGCCGGTGGTGAAATGCAGGATGAAGTCCTTGCCGAGCGTATTGCCATAGGGATCGGCCAACTGCGCGCTGAGGGTAACCGTGTAAGTCGTGGCCGGCTGTTTGTCAAAGGTCAGATAGAGGCTGTTGTCATAATCACTGTACGATGTGTAGACCTGTGAGGGTTGGGGGAGGACGGTGTAGGTGCCGGTCACGAACGTGCCGGCATCCATGGGAGCGCCGAAACGAAACTCGACTGTGCCGTAGGGATCCGTGTCTGCTGATCCTGGGAAGGGCTCGTCTTCACGATTCCCGGCAGCCCCACAGTAGAAAAAGTGCGGCTGTAGGCACGTGCCAGGCTGCCGGGCCCGCTGGCTGGGCGGGAGGTCGCTGCCACCACTGCGGTGTAGCTAGTGCCGAACTGCAGCCTGGACGTTGGTTGGAACCCGAGCTGAGTGCTATCGGAGTTCCAGGTGAACGTGCCCGAAACTGGTTGGCTGGCTTGGTTGAGCAGCGAGAACGCGGCTGCTGTGCTGGAATGGTCCATCGCAGTTGAGAAGGTCACGCTGATTGGCGCTTCAACCTCTATCGGGTTCTGATTATCAGGTTGCCAGTCAGTAACCGTGGGTTGTGTTGTCGTGAAAGTAAACGAATAGCTCTTGGGCAGCACGCCACCGGTGGTATCTGCCAGCCCCGCCGGCAGTGTGACCGAGTAGATGGTCGCAGCGGCGAGCCCACGTGCCGGCGTGAACTGGTAGAGGCTGGTCGAAAGCCATTGCCCCTTGCCGTTGACCGTCGGCGTGATGACCAGGGGCTGGGGCAAAGAAGCCTGATCGGCAACGCCTGTGAGCGGTACCACAGGACGGTTGAAGGATACGACCAACGGAATGTTGACGGCCACATCCGTGGCGCCATCGGCAGGCTGGCTACCAGCCACCATGAGATAGCCTGCCGTGGTTACTTGAAAAGATGCTACCTGCTGCAGCTTGAGCCCACTGGCAGCCGCGGCGCTGGCGGCTACCTGCACCTGGTAGGTGGTGGCGCGTTTGAGGGCCACGGCAGGCTGAAACGTAAGTTGGTTGCCCTCAACTGTGACCCGGCCGGAGACCTTAGGTTTGATACTGAATGCCAGGGCCGTGCTGCTGGGGTCCATCGGCTGATCGAAAGTAATGACTATGGGAGCGCTCACCCTTTGCTCTTCGCCGGCGGCGGGAGATACCGTCACGACAATCGGCGGCAGAGGCACGCTGGTTGGGGTCGCTGTGGGCGTGCTGGGCAAAGGGGCAGCCGTGGCCGAACCGGCAGCGGCCAGGGCCGGCGCGGCCGAACTGGCAGAGGTCAGGGTCGGGGCGGCCGACGCTTCGGCAGCCGGCAGCCGGGGCGGCGTCGTCTGGCATCCTTGGAGGAGCGGTGTCAGGGCCAACGTCAGGACAAAGAACAAGGCAAGGGCACGGTTGCTTTTCATTGGGGCCTCCTCTGGGTCGAAACTTGATAGCAGTGCTCAACGGTCGCCCGCGACTGCTAACATGCGGGCATGGTGCGCAGCAAGAGGCCCCCCACTGCCAGTTGCCAGCCGGCAACTGCCTAGTTTACCGAGATCGTGACCGAGTCGCTGAGGATCTCTGCTGCCATTTGCTGCGGTGGCCATGGCTTGCAGCGTGTGCCGGCCCGTTTCCAACGGCCACCAGGCTGTATACTCGGGCGCCGTGACGTTGGCCAGCAACGTACCATCAACCAACAGTTCGATAGGCTTGCCCTGCGCCGCCAGCGTTGGACCGGGCCGCGCCGTGACAGGCAACTGTTGCACACTGTCAGGCAAGACGGGGTCCAGGTGAAATGAAGCGTTCGGATCAGGGCTGATTAGCATGAGCGCGGGGTTTGCGGCACCGCGTGCCGACAGCCCGGCCGTGGCGCTTCCTGCTGCCGAGGTGTAATCGGCGAAATCCGCCAGTTGGGGCAGGTGGCTTGCGCGGGCCCAGTCTTGCAGCTCCGCAGGCAACTCCCAAATGGTCTCGTAGCGTACGTCATCGGGCGGCGCATCTGGCCCCGCCGGTGCGCCGTCTCTTGCGTCCAAGGCGACGCGATACGGTCTCGTCCGACCTCAGCCGGCTTGGTGCCTGCGATGAACCATTCCACGTGCCTGTCTGGGCAGGGGACAGCCACAGGAGTTGACGGAGCGCCAGGCTGAAGTGGAGAAGATGCAGCTGGAGTTGTGCCCTGCTTCCCATTTGCCGCTTCCCGTGTTCCCGGCAGCAGCCCGGAGTCGGCGCACACTTCCAAATGGATGAGCCCGCCTGGCCGGTCGAACTGGCTTGGCGGCGTGCCGCGCAGGACGGTGGTCATGAAGTCATGCCAGATCGGACCGGCGCCCGAGATGCCGCTGATGTCACGCATGGGCGTATTGTCGGCGTTGCCCACCCACACCCCGGTGGTGAGGTCGGGCGTGTAGCCGAGGGTCCAGTTGTCTCGCCAATCCGTCGTAGTGCCGGTCTTGGCGGCAGCAGGGCGGCCGATCTCCAACACGTTGCCCGGGCCGAACGCGGGCAACCGAGCGTCGTCGTCGCTCAAGATATCGGTGACCAAATAAGCGGCCCGAGGGTCGATGGCACTCTCCTGCTGCGCGCCGGACTGATCCCCGCTGGCGGACGCTCCTGAAGCACCCGGCTCCAGGATGACCTGGCCATCCAGCGTCTCGACTCGCTGGATGGCGAAGGGCGACACACGCTGGCCGCCGTTCGCGAAGGCAGCGTAAGCCGCGGTCAGGTCGAGCAGGCGCACGGCGCCGCCGCCCAGGGTCAGGGCGAGCCCGAAGGAAGATGGCTGCGCTGCGGCACCGGTCTGGGCAGTGCCAGGCCCTGTGGTGGTCACCGGCGTTGGCAGGTCTCCATCGGGCCGGGCCTGGCCCACACTCCCGCCTGCGGCCGCTCGCCCTGCCGCAGCCTCGCCGGCCGTCGGCCTGAAGTCCGCGCTGAAGGTGAGTCCCAGGCGGCCGGCTTGCTGGATCAAGGCATTGACCCCGATGAATTGCAGGGTCTTGACGGCCGGTATATTGTAAGAGTTGGCAAGCGCCGTGCGTGCGCTTACTGGCCCGTGGAATTGCTGATCGTAGTTCTCGGGGACGTAAGGCTGGCCCTCGGCAGTGGGAAAAACTGTGCGCACGTCCGCAATCAGCGTTGCGGGCGTCCAGGGTGCTACCCCAGCCTGACGAGCACGTGCTGGGTCGAAGGCGGCGGCGTACGTCAAGGGCTTGATAGCCGATCCCGGCTGGCGCGGAGCCAGCGCCGCATTCACCGCGCCGCTGATACTCGAATCGAAGTAGTTGGGGCTGCCGATCATGGCCAGGACGGCGCCGGTGTGTGGGTCAAGCGCGACAAGGGCGGCGTCGGTCACATGCCGTTCGGGGCTGGCCTGTGGATCACAGGTGCCGGCGGGCGCACCACCGGAGCAGGGTTGAAGCAGGGCGAGCTGGCGGGAGACGATTTCCTCGGCGCGCTTCTGCCAATCCAGGTCCAGGGTGGTCGTCACACGGAGCCCACCGGCCCGCAGCATTGTGGGCGGCAACAGTTGCTCCAGCTGGCTTTGCACCCACATGACGAAGTGCGGCGCGGCGATGGGGAACGGCGTCGCGGCAAAGACCAATCGCTCGCTGCTCGCGTCCGCGGCATCCTGGCTGCTGATAAAGCCACCCTTTTGCATTAGCGACAGGACCACGCCTTGGCGCTCGTGGGCCGCGTCCGGGTTTTCGAGTGGGTTATAGCCCGCAGGATTCTGGGGCAGGCCCGCCAGCATGGCGCATTGTGCCAGGTCAAGCTCGTGTGCATGGACCCCAAAATACGCCTGCGCCGCAGCTTCAATGCCGACGGCGAAATGCCCGTAGTATGTCGTATTCAGATAGAGAGCCAGGATCTGATCCTTGCTAAAGTGGCTTTCCAAGCGCAGCGCCAACCAGGCCTCGCGCAGCTTGCGCCGCAGCGAGCGCTGATTACGCTCTTCCTGGCTCAAATAGAGATTGCGAGCGACTTGCTGCGTCAGCGTGCTGGCGCCAGAGAACCCCTGCTTTCCTAACAGGTCTTGCCAGGCCACGCGGGCAATGGCCAACGGGTCAACTCCGGGGTGAGCGTAGAATCGGCTGTCTTCGGTGGCGATGGTAGCCTGGCGGCAAGCCAGAGGGATGACGTCGAAAGCGACCGGCGTGAACTTGCTGCCATTGGGGTCAATGACTTCATAGAGCAGGCGGCCAAAGCGGTCTGTGATGACGATGCTGGGCGTGCCGGCCTGGCTCAACGGCTGCGCGGGATCGGGCAGGCCTGCCAGCAGGCCCTGGGCGAGCACGGCCACGAGGGCGCATAGCGCTAGCGCCCCCAGGGCCACGGGCCAACCGACATGCAACTTCGGGATGGTCACTGAACTTTCCTGGCTCGTTGTTGCTAGCCAACGAAACGGATCCTGTATCCGAACGATCACGCATTAAGACGAAATCAGCAGCGCCGTTGTTCCGGGCCGAGGACCATGTAACTCCTAAGGCTTGAGGCGGGTGCCTGATCATGCCCCGAGCGCGGCCTTGCGTGCCAGGCGCTCGCGATCGCGTGCCCGCCGTTTGTCGGCCAATGATGGCGCCGGACCGCGGCGCAGCACGTTAATGATCTCCGCCATGACGCATACCGCGATCTCGGCCGGCGTTTGGGCACTAATGTCGATCCCGATCGGCGCATATATGCGGTCGAATTTTGCTGCATCGATGCCCATTTCGCCAGTCAGCAGCTTGAAGACGGCATCGACTCGCCAGTTGTGAGCCGATCATGCCAATATAGGCGACCGGGCGATCCAGAACCTCCAGGAGGCATTCGACGTCGTGAGTGTGCCCGCGGGTCACCAGGACCAAAAAACTATCCTCGTCGAGCGATAGGCTGCGCACAGTCTCGCGCAGAGGCGCTGCCAGCACGCGGCGTGCGGTCGGAAAGCGGCTCAGGTTTGCAAAAGCCGGCCGGTCATCGATCACCGTTACGGCAAAATCACAGGCCGTGGCGATCTGTGCCAGCGGCACGGCGATGTGGCCGGCCCCCACAATCACCAATTCCGGCGACCGGCGTTGCACCTCGACGAACAAGGCGACCCCTTCAGCCGCGTAGCGCAGCTGGCGATGTTGGCGGCCGCGAAGAACTTCCACCGCGTCGTCCAGTGCACGCTCCGCCATCGGCTCTGGCAGGGCCAGGTCGCCAAGCGGCGGCCGGTCAAGCCAGATTACGGCCTCGTTGCCAGGTCTAGGTCCCTCCAATACCTTGACAAGTGCTACCGGCTCCGCGCCGCGGTGGATGCAAGCAATGCAGAGACGCGTTCGGCGGCGGAACCTTCCCCACGCGCCGGTCCCTTCGAACGAGGATCATGGCCTGGCTCGTCCTGATTGCCCACCGCAACCGCGCCGGCGCCCGCGGGCTGCGTGGGGCCCTGCGACCCCGCCTCCAGGCTGGGCGACCGCTGCCCTACTCGCTGCACGAATACATCGAATATGCCGCCGCAAACGCCGAGGGCTTCCAAGGAGACGTCCTCCGTCAGGTCAACCCGCACCAGCGCGGGCACACCGGACTCCATGACGCCGACTGCGGCGCGTATTACATCCGCCTCCCCGCAACCACCGCCGACCGTGCCGACATGACGCCCCAGTGGATGGATGATCATCGTGGCGCCGACCTCGCGCGGCACGGAGCCTTTGACGCCGACGATCGTTGCTACCGCTACAGTCTCGTTGCTGGCCAGCATCCCGGCCAGCTGATCGTAAATGCTTTCAGTCGCCATTACTCAGCTCCTGCTCTCCACTATCGCCCGATTTCCCCCTCTCACAGTCTGCCTCACGCAATTGTAGCTCAGGGTCGCCGGCCATCATCCTCTGATAATCGGCGGGGGTATCCAGGTCTGCCAGCGTGGCGGGGCTGGCCACCGGCAGGTACACCGTCGAATCACGATGCGCAGCCATGACAGCCCGCAATGGCTCCTCTGTCGCCAGGATCTCCGGCCATCGTGCCCGTGGGAGCAGTATCGGGTGGCCGGCCCGTCCCGCAAAGCTCGGCACCACGATGGATGTCCAATTGTGCGCTGCGCCCTCGGCCAAGATGGCCCGCACCAGGCGGGCCTCAATCTGTGGCTGGTCTCCCAGGCATAGCAGTGCGGCGGGCTTTTGTGGGTTCTCAGCCAACAGCGCAGCGAGACCTGTTTGGATGGAGCTCAGCATCCCCTTCTCGTAGTCGTGGTTGACCACCGTTCGGGCGCTCGTGCCGGCCAGAGCCGGAGCCAACTCCGCGGCCCGGTAGCCGGCCACTACCAATACATCATCCAGCCCGGCCGCCGCCAGGGTGGCCACCACTTGCCAGATAACTGTGTGCCCTCGCCAGGGCAGCAGCAGCTTGAAGGCGCCCATCCGCCGCGAGAGACCAGCGGCAAGCACTACGGCACTGCACGCGTGGTCCATCAATAGAGGAACATCGGCTTGCCAAGCATGTCGGCCACTTTGGGCCGGTAATGTTCGCGGTCGTACAACTCGTTAACGTCCACTCGCTTGGTGCCGGACAGCAGGGTGCTCATCGGCACGTGGGTGTACTTGCCGTCGCGCAAGGCGACCATGCGCCCGGAACGACCGTTGGCCACCAGATCGGTGGCCAGGTTGGCGTAGCTCAAGGCTACCATGCGGTCGAGGGAGTCCGGCGCCCCTGAGCGCATCAGGTAGCCGAGCTGCTGATAAATGATGTTCTCTCCGGTCACCTTTTTCAGCAACTCGCCGATGATCGAGCCGATGCCGCCCAACTTGCGATGGCCATAGGCATCCTGTTCGCCCGTCTCGATCACCTCTCCGCCGATCATCATCGCGCCCTCGGAAATGGCCAGGATCGCGTAATTGCTTGGGTTTTCGCGCTTGTCTTGCTCCAGGAACGCGCCCAGCCTGTTGATATCGAACGGCACTTCGGGTATCACCGCGCGGTTGAACGTGGGCGAGATAGGCGGCGAAGAGGGCGGTCTCGCCGCAGTTACGGCCGAAAAGCTCGATGACGGCAATGCGTTCATGCGAGCCCGTTGGCGTACGCAGCGCAGTGATGAGATCGACGCTGCGTGTGACGGCGGTGCTGAAGCCGATGCAGTAATCTGTACCGAAAACATCATTGTCCATCGTCTTGGGGATGGCCACCACCGGGAAGCCCTCCTGGTGGAGGCGCCCGGCGTAACTGAGCGTGTCGTCACCTCCGATAGCGATCAGAGCGTCAACATGTAGATGCTGCAGCACGTTCAGGATGTGGGGCGTGAAGTCATAACGGTCCACCGATGGCTCCACCGGCTGCGGGTTACCGTCGCGCAGAAAAGCAGGGATCTCTGCGGCCCGCATGTGAGATGGCCGCGTGCGTGATGTATGTAGGAACGTCCCTCCCGAGCGATCGATCTTGCGCACCACGGCTTTGTTCAGCCGCATCACCCAACGCCAGTCATCCTGGGGGTCAGCCGGGTTGATGTTAAGCGGGCCAGCCCAGCCACGGCGGAAACCCACTACTTCGCAGCCGTTATCGACAGCACGGTCTACAACCGCTTTGATGCATGGATTCAGCCCAGGGACATCACCACCACCTGTGAGGACGCCAATTGTCTTAGGACCAGGCATGTGCTTCTCCTCTTGCTTACGAGACATGCAAAGCGCAGCGTCGGCGCCATCCACAACAGTATGATAATAGCGACAAGCAGCCTTGCAGTTTAAGCTTTTGGAATCGTTTTTGCAAGTCTCTTGCAAGGCCCGCCGCCCCAATCCGCTGGAACACAAAAGCGCTGGGCCCTTCTTGCGTAAGAGGCACCAGCGCCGGCGAGCACCCGACGAGAGCGCAGGGGAACAAGGTCAAACAAGAGGATTTCAGGTCTGCATCTGGTTGGGCGTGTCATCGCCCTGGACAATGACAGCCAGAGCGCGGGTGTTCTCCTCGATGTCCAGCAAGAGTGACAAAACGCTGCCCATGGCGAAGAGCGGGAGAAAACCAAACACGCCGGTAAGCGCCGCGCCGACTATTGTGCTCACACCGATGGTTGCCGTCAGGCCCGTCACGCCGGGGACAGATCGCCCGACCAGCGTCGCTCCGAAGATTGCGGCGGCGACACACAGCAGCAGAATCAGCCAGGCCAGAAGCTTCAGGATGAAGGCGATGACACGCATCACTCCATATCGACGAGCTACCTTCAAGGCGCAACTCCTTCCTTATGAGAGCGGGATGCGACTCCTACCGCAGCATGGCGGGCATGACCGCAACCCCCTGGGGCACCGGGAAATGGATCAAGATCGCCACATCGCCCTTGTCGACGAATGGTAACATTTGGGCAATCCCTGAGAAGTTCTGGCTGTTCATCTGCTGGTACACCGCCGCAGCATTGGCCAACGAGTTGTCATCCCAGGCGATATTGGGCAACGGCTGGCCGTTGACAAAGACAAAGAGGCCGTCAGCTCTGCTGCGCAGTTCCAGATTTTGAATGTTATGGCGTTGCAGCACGGAGATTGCCTCAGGGGAAAGGTTTGTGGCCCCGAGGTTCACGCCGTTGGATCGCAACTGCGTCGCGGTGATGCCGAGAATGCCGGGCGTGCCGGACTGGTCGTACTTGACCTCAAAGTGCAACACCACCGAGGCCGGCGGCGTCGAGGCCACGGGCTTGAGGTTGGTGAACTGGGCGGGATCTGCCAGCGGGATCTCTGCCACACCAGGGCGCCGTGGAAAACGCAGCACCACGTCCAGGCCCAGCCGTCGGACGATAGGCAGCAGGTTGGCGACGAGACTGGTGTTGGATACCACCGAAGTCGTGCCGGGTGGCGGCGGTGCCATGATCTCGCCGAGTGCACTGACCAGATTGGCGGCCTGCACGAGGGAATCATCGCTCCAGCTGACGTAAGGCAAGAGTTTGCCATCCACGAGCAAGAGCAGACCCTGCCCGGTCTGAGCCAACTCGAGATGCTGCACGTTGGCTGCTATCATCCAATTGACGTAATACGGATTGAGCCTGAAGTTGCTGATGTTAGAGCCGGCCAGGCTGAGAATTGCGGCCAGATCGATGCCCTGGATGCTGGGGGTGCCTTGTGCGTCAAAGTCCACAATGATCCGCGGCAAGGCGAGAGTGAAAATCTCGCCTCCGGCCGTGGCTTCACTGCCGGAAGGCATCATTGCTGGACTACAAGCGCCGACCAATAGAGTGATGACCAGAAGCACTGCAAGGACGCTTTTTCGCATCGTAAACCTCCTCCGGTGGCAGACCAGCATTCCGGTCCTGGCCGCTCAGGCAGGACCGGCAGCGAGCCAAAAGGCGGAGCGCTGCATGTCACACGTTGGCCGAGGGGAAAGAGCGTACCTCGGCCATTATACTTCATCGACACGGCAGGAGCAAAGCCGCTGCAAACTAATAGGCTTGACGGACGAATTTCACGTAGGATACGGTCAGATTTGAAACCACGGGGATCGTGTGCTATCATTTTGGGTGTTGGAGAGGTCGCATAGTTGGCCTAGTGCGCGCGTCTCGAAACGCGTATCCGGAAGGGATCGAGGGTTCGAATCCCTCCCTCTCCGCTGGTCAAGGTTCTGTGACCGTAGGGCGTTTTCCGCGCTGAGGGCGCTCCCCGGGCGGGGTAATGGTCTGGTCGCTGGCGTGCCGGTCACCTGTGCGCAAAGTCTTGCTCGCTCGTGGGCCGGTGGCCCCGACCCGCGTGTCCTCATAGGGGCGCGGCACGGCTCATGTTGCCGACCCTCTCCTGCGATCGAGCCCCTCTCGCCATGTTGCGCACGCCCCCTGCCCCACGGGATCTCCAGCCCACCGGCCATCCGCGGGCTATTCGCTTCGATGGCATTCCGCCTGCTGGCTGCGAAACGCCCCTTGGGGTAGGCGACCCGGGGTGGAAGGAAGGGTTATGGCGCGCAGTCTGCGCGATATGGGGGCATCGACATTTTCGTCGCTCAGGATTCGGAATTACCGGCTGTATTATGTGGGCCAGGCGATATCGACTTCTGGGACCTTCATGCAGAGCATCGCCCAGGCCTGGCTTGTGCTGCAACTGACACACTCCGGCACGGCGTTGGGCATAGTTGCGGCCTTGCAAAACTTGCCGGTCCTCTTGCTCGCGCCCTGGGGCGGGGTGGTCGCCGACCGTTTTCCCAAGCGAACGTTGCTCCTGATGACTCAGTCTGCGTTCGGCATCGTGGCGTTGGTGTTTGGCGGCTTCGTCATCACGGGCCTGGTCCGCCTGTGGATGGTTTACGTGTTGGCGCTGATATTTGGGCTGATCAACTGCATCGACAACCCAACCCGACAGTCGTTTGTCGTGGAGATGGTTGGCAAAGAGGAACTGAAGAACGCCGTCACCCTCTATTCGAGCATGGTCAACCTGGCGCGCGTGGTTGGGCCTGCGCTGGCGGCACTGCTCATCAGTGTGCTTGGCTTGGGACCTTGCTTCGTGGCGAACGGGCTGTCATACGCTGCCGTGCTGGTCATGCTGCTGGCCATGAACACGCAGGAACTTCACCCAGCTGTGCCGTTGGCCCACGCTGCCGGCCAAATCACGGCGGGATTCCGCTACGTCTACAACACCCCCATCTTGCGAAACGTCCTGGTTATCATGGCCATCATCGGCACATTGACTTATGAATTCCAGGTCAGCCTGCCCCTGCTGGCCCAGTTCACCTTCCACGGCAACGCCAGCAGTTACGCGGCGTTGACAGCGGCCCTTGGCCTCGGCGCCGTGGTCGGCGGTCTGGTCACGGCCAGCCGGCGGTTCGACCTCCATCGAAGTAGTCGTGGTGGCAGCTTTCTGCTTTGGGGCCTCTGCACTGCTGGCGGCAGTGATGCCCACTCTCCCCCTGGCTGTGGCGGGTGTTCTCCTGGTTGGCTTCTTTTCTATCCTTTTTTCCTCCTCCGGGAACACAACGCTGCAGTTAGCGAGCGACCCGCAGATGCGCGGCCGGGTCATGGCCTTGTGGGCGATCGTGTTCCTCGGCTCGACCACGATCGGCGGGCCGATCGTCGGTTTCATCGGCGAACATGCCAACCCGCGCTGGGGCCTTGCCACAGGGGGGCTGGCCGCGATCGTGGCGGGGGCCTACGGGGCCGCCACGCTCCGCGTGGGCGAACACAGCAGGGCCTTTGATTCACCTCAATAAGCACGGTCAACCGTCTCAACGGTTGACCGTTGGAACGACAGGCAAGGGCGGACATATTTCGAATCAACGGTATGGCAACGCCCAATTGCCCCCGTTCGAGATGCCGCAGGCTCAGGCCTGGTCGAAACGGACCCAGATCAGGCCCTGGTTGCCGCTGATCGTGAAATTCACATTCTCGCTGCCCCGGTTGCCATTGCCGTCGAGGACCCAAAGCGTATAGTTGCCGGCCACTGCGTTGCCCGGCAGCTGGCCCAACTGCAAGACGTATTCGTAGTTGTACTTGCCCAGGGTACCCTGGCTGGTGACGAGAGCGATGCTGCGCGTCTTATCGGACACGGGCAGCTTCTGCCCATCCTTGAGCAAGACCACGAAATAGCTGCCCTGGGGCTGGCCGCCGCCGACGGCGCTGTCGATGAAGAGGAGCTGCATCTTGAGCTCCTGTCCACCATTATCCGCCATCTGCGGGCCGCCCGTTACCTTCCAAATGCAAGGGAGGCCCGTGCATGGGTCGGCGGCGGGTGCGGCCGGGGCGGCCGTCGCCGGCGGCTGCGTGGCAGGAGCAGGCGGCGCAGCGGTCGGGCTCGGCGGGGCTGCCGGGATGTCCGACGCCACGGCGACCAGTTGCGCGTTCGTTACCTGGGCCAACGCTGCCGAGACCCACGCATTTTGCTGGCTAACGCAGCAGACTTCCCACCAATCGCCAGCTGCGGACTTGCCGACGACTTTGTAGGCCTGGCTCTGCTGGAGCGTGCCGACGATGTCGAAGGCGGTGCCCGGCCCGCTGCGAGCATTGACTGTGTCCCCGATGATGCTGAGTTCGGCGTCCGGCGCGGTCGTAGAGGTTGTGCTGATGGTCGGGGACTGGACAGGCAAGGGGGTGGGCCCAGGGCTGGCGGCCGGGGGCTGGCTCGTCGGCGCGGATGGCGCAGCGGGCGCCGGCGTCGGCATCGCACCAACGGGCGTCGTGGCCGGCAGATCCAGGACGATCGTTGCCAGCGGGACTGGCGTCTGCGTGGGCTTGTGGACGCGCGTTGGCGTTGGGGTGAAGGCGGGCTGGGCCGCGCAGGCCGTCAGGGCCAGGAGCACTACCACCAAGGCTGGCAGCGACAATGCCGGCCCCAGCCGCGACGACATACCGTTAGTGCCTTGTGGGCGCGCGGCCCGGCAGCGACCGTTCTCCATAATCTGCATCTCCTGGTTCTTCCTCATCATGGCCAAAAGGTTAAGCCGATTTCAGCGAAAAGG
>CAWEHT010000106.1:0-40710 GCA_963808455.1 uncultured Chloroflexia bacterium
CTACGGCACAGTCGAGTTTCGTTTCGGCGCTCCCATGGATGCCGGCACGTTCGTGACCGGCACCTACACCGTCCTCCCCCAACCCTCACAGGTCTACACATCGTACAGTGATTATGACAACAGCCTCTATCTGACCTTTGACAAACAGCCGGCCACGACTTACACGGTTACCCTCGAGCGCGGAGTTGGCCGATCCCTATGGCAATACGCTCGGCAAGGACTTCATCCTGCATTTCACCACCGGCGATTATGCTTCCACGCTGGACGTGAATGGAAACGGCCGCGTGGGCAGCTACAACGCCTACACGGCCACGGAGGCGGTTGTCAGCTATCTCAACATCCCTTCCGTCCACTACAGGCTCTACACGGTTCCGCTGGACGACTTCATCGCTTTGACCAGTGCCGATTGGCAAGCCTGGCAAGACTACACGGCGCAGCCTGCGAACCTGCTCAACGATTGGCGACTCGACACGACGTCGCCGCGTAACGTGCCGGGCATCCAACGGGTAAAGCTAACCAACCAAGATGGTACAGCGCTGGGGCCCGGCCTTTACTATCTCGAGGTCAGCGGCGCCGGCACAGATGACTCGGGCAAGAACGTGGTGACGACGGGACGGCAACTTCTCGTCCGTACCGACCTGAACGTGACCCTCAAGAGCACGCAGGACGGTGCGCTTGCCTGGGTCACCGATCTCAAGAGCGGCAAGCCCGTGAGTGGGGTTGATGTGCGCTTTACAAATGGCACTTCCGAGGCCGCCAGCGCCGCAGCTGGCCAGCCAGCGGCGTTGGGCCAGGCCGAGCAGGTCAAGCTGGCGCGGGCCAGGCTGGCAAGTCTTGGAAATGGTATTGACATCACCGGCACGACAGGCGCAGACGGCGTGGCGCAAGTCACTTTTGGCACTACACGGCAGTCTTATCAGGCCCTCCTCGCCGTAGCCAGCGGCCCCGGCGGCCAGATGGGCGTGGCGTCCAGCGACTGGCAGGATGGCATCAGCCCCTGGGACTTCAATCTGGGCAGCGGTGCCTCGGCTAGCTCCTATCAGGCTTATGTCTACACTGATCGACCTATCTACCGTCCTGGCCAGACGGTCTATTGGAAAGCGATCGTGCGCCGCGACAACGACGGCAGTTACAGTCTGCCCGCGCCTGGTGCGTCTGTATCGGTCACTGTGAGCGACAATCAGGGCAACACCCTCGTCCAGGTGCTTATGCCGCTCAGCGCCAGCGGCACCCTGGACGGTAAAGTGCCCCTTGGCCTGGACGCCAGCCCTGGCTACTACTATCTCCAGATAATGCTCAACAAAGATCTCAGCTATGGCGTTGGCTTCCAGGTAGCCGAATATCGCAAGCCCGAATACCAGAGCTCGGCGACGACGGACAAGCCCGAATATATTCAGGGAGACGAGATAAAGGCCACGGCCCAGGCCAGCTACTTCTTCGGTGGGCCGGTGAAGGATGCCAAGGTACAGTGGAATCTGTTGTCCGAGGATTATGACTTCCAATACCAGCCACCGGCAGGCCAGGCACTGCCCGCCTACTACTACAGCTTCACTGATTTCGACTACTACAACCCCAATCAGCCCGCCTTTGGCTCGCCGATTGCTCAGGGCAACGGCAGCACCGACGACCAGGGGCGTTTCTCGGTGACGATCCCGGCCGACATCGCCCGCTTCGCACAGAGCCAGCGATTCACACTGGACGTTGACATCATGGATATCAACAACCAAACTGTTTCGACCGAGGCCACGGCAATCGTGCACAAAGGCGCCATGTATATCGGCCTGCACCCCGAAAGCTATGTCGCCCGCGCCAATGAGCCCAACAAGGTGGATGTGCTGGCAGTCGACCCGCATAGCCGCCCCATCGCCAAGGCCGCGCTGACCCTGGTGGCCGATCAGGTAACCTGGTACAGTGTGCGCGAGAAAGACTCTGATGGAAACTACTACTGGACCAGCCGCGCCCAATACACACCTCTCTATACTCAGACGGTGACGACCGGGGCCGACGGAACGGGCGTGTTCGTGTGGCAGCCCGCCTCCGGCGGTGAGTACAAGATCGTGGCTACCGGGCCCGACCAGGCTGGAAACAAGATCCGCAGCGCGGCCTACGTCTGGGTTAGCAGTGGGGCTGGCTACGTTGCCTGGCGGCAAGAAAACAACGATCGCATGCAGCTGGTGCCGGACAAAGACCAGTATCAGGTTGGTGACACCGCCAAACTCCTGGTTGCCAGCCCGTACCAGGGCGACGTGAAAGCGCTGCTGACCATCGAACGCAACCACGTATTCAGCCACCAGGTCATCGACCTGCTTGGCAACAGCCAGGTTGTGAGCATCCCCATCGAAAGTGCCTATGAACCGGATGTCTTCGTTTCGCTGGTGGCCATGCAAGGCATGGAGAGCAGCGGAGGCGCCCCATCCTACAAGGTCGGCCTGGCAGAATTGAAGGTCTCGATCGCCGACAAGCAGCTCCAGGTCGTCCTCACCCCCAGCAGCCTGGAGGTCGGGCCGCGTGACACGGTCACCTGGACCGTCGAAACGCTGGACTACGCCGGCCGGCCTGTGCCTGATGCAGACGTCTCCCTGGCTCTCGTTGACAAAGCCGTGCTGACGCTGGCAAAAGACCAGGCTGGGTCTATCGTTGACCAGTTCTACAGCGAGCGCGCCCTCGGTGTGGGCACGGCGACCACCCTCAACGTCAATATCGATCGTGTGGTCGCACAGGTTGCGGCGGCCGGGAAGGGTGGTGGCGGCGGTGGCCCCGGTGGGGCACCCACCGTGCGTACCCAGTTCCAGGACGTGGCTTTTTGGGCCGCGACTGTCAACACGGGCCCCGATGGCCGCACCCAGGTTCATGTGACATTGCCGGACAATCTAACAACCTGGACGATGGACGCGCGCGCCGCCACCGAGGACACACTGGTAGGCCAAACGCAGGTCGATATTACCGCGACCAAGCCCTTGTTGGTACGCACGGTTCTGCCACGCTTCTTCGTCCAAGGGGACCAGGCAGCGATCTCCGCCATCGTACAGAACAACACTCAGCAGGCCATCGATGTAGACTTGGGATTGCAAGCCACCGGCTTGCAGCTCGCCGGTACGGCCGCCGCTCCGATAACGGCGCACGTCTCGGGCGGCGGCAACTACAAGGCGACTTGGGAAGTCAACGTGCAACCCGGACCGGGGCTGCCTGCCCTGGAGGACCAGACGGTGGTGACCTTTACTGCCGCGGGAGGCGGGCTTTCGGATGCCGTGCAAACCATCCTGCCCGTGTATCACTACACCACGCCCGAAGTGACGGGGACGAGCGGCCAGGTGGAGCAGGGCGAGAACCGGCTGGAACTGGTGCGGCTACCTGCCGATGCGGACCCGACCCGCGCGCGGCTCGATGTGACCCTTGAGCCGGGCCTGGCAGCGGGCATGCTTGGCGGGCTCACTTACCTGCAGGCTTTCCCCTACGGCTGCACTGAGCAAACCATGAGTAGCTTTCTGCCCAACCTGCTTACCTATCAGGCCTTGAGATCGCTGGGCGTCTCGCGCCCCGATCTTGAGGCACAACTCCCACAGCAGGTGGGGGTTGCGTTGCAGCGGATCTATTCGCTGCAACATGTGGACGGTGGCTGGGGTTGGTGGACCGAAGACCCGAGCGACTTGTTCATCACCAGCTATGTGGTCTTTGGCCTCGCCAAGGCCAAGGCAGCCGGTTTCACTGTTGACGATCAAGTCCTCGGCCACGGCGTGAGCTGGCTACACGGCCAGCTGGCAGCGCCTCAAGACCTACAGAGATCGGCCCTGAACCAACAGGCCTTTCTCATCTACGCGCTGGCAGTCGCGGGGGATGCCGAGCCGGCTCGCGCCGGCGCGCTGTTCGCCGAGCGCGATCGGTTGAGCACCTATGCCAGGGCCTTCCTGGCTCTGGCCTTGGACACGATCGATGATGCCGCGAGCAAAGATCGCATCAAGACGCTGCTGGCCGATATCAGCGGCAGCGCCGTGACCAGCGCCACGGGCACACATTGGGAGGAAAAGTACACCGACTATGCCAGCATGAATACCGACGTGCGCACCACAGCAATCGTCATCGAGACGCTGGCCCGGCTGGACCCCAAGAACAGTCTGGCACCCGGCGCCGTGCGTTGGCTGATGGCTGCTCGCCAGGGGGCCCGCTGGGACACTACCCAGGAGAACGCCTGGTCCATCATGGCATTTACGGACTGGATGGTCGCCAACGGCGAGTTGCAAGGGGACTACGCCTGGCAGGTCACCCTGAACGGCGCATCCTTGGGGAATGGCACGGTCACGCCGCAGACCGTCGATCAGGCGATTGCGCTGCATGCCGGCGTCAACAAGCTGCTGCCCGACCAGACGAACGCGCTGAACATTCAGCGCAGCACGTCGGGCAACCAGACGGGCGCCGGGCAGCTCTACTATGCGGCCCACCTCGAAAGCTTCCTGCCGGCAGACAAGATCCAGCCGCTGGACCGCGGCATCGTAGTCAGCCGCGAGTACCAGGCTGATGCATGCGTCAGCGCGGCCACTGCCAACACGGCCAGCACCTCAGCCTCCGACGACGGAACGGTCCCATCGGTTACGCCCCAGCAAGCTGCTGCGGCGGCCGCCTGTCCCGCGATCACGCGGGCCAGGGTCGGCGATGTGGTGGACGTGAAGGTCACACTGGTCGTTCCGAACGTGTTGCACTACCTGATCGTGGAAGACCCCCTGCCGGCAGGCGCTGAAGCCATCGACACCAGCCTCCTAACAACCAGCAAGACGGCCCAACAAGCATCCCTGACGGGAGAACCGGCAACCAATGCGTCCCAGGGGAGCGCTGCAAGTCTCTCTCCCTACTGGTGGTGGACGCCGAGCCATACCGAGCTGTACGACCAGAAGGCCGCAATGTTTGCCGACAGCCTGCCGGCCGGCACCTACGTGTTCAATTATCAGGTCCAGATCACCCTACCGGGGCATTTCTTGACCCTGCCTCCGACCGCTTACGAGATGTATTTCCCCGAGGTCCAAGGCCGAGGCGCGGGCAGCATCTTTGACGTCAGCCCGTAAGCACATCCAGGTCCAGACTCGCTTCCTGCTGAAGGCCACACGCGTAGCGGCCAGGTTTTCTTAAGAAAACCCGGCCGCTAACTGGTTCATCCGCAAAGTCACTCGCGGGGCCGCCGAGGGTTTCGAAGTCCCCGCAGGGGGAAGCCCGACGGCTGAATTGCCAAGCCTGCTCAAACAGTCTGATATGCCGGTCCGGGATGGCGCCTCGGCGCACTCTGTGTGCCGGCCGGTCACCTGAGTGCCCGGCGTCGCTGCTGCAACCAACCTGCCGGATGTACCGCTGACCCCCACTGCCGCCCGGCGATCAGTTCAGGCATCTACGGTAGGACGCGCTCCCCGGCTCGCTGCTGGCCCGGCCTTTCCGGGGTGACGCCGGCGCAACAACGCCCGGACGCACGCGCGAGCAACTCGCTGGCACTGAAGGGCTTGGCCAGGTAACAGTCCGCGCCGGCGCCTAACCCCAGGACTCTGTCCATCTCTTCGTTCCGGGCGGACAGGATGAGCACAGGCACAACCAAGGTTTCACGCAAGCGCCGAATGGCCTCAAATCCATTCATGCGGGGCATATTGAGGTCCATCAGCACGAGATCAGGGCTGGTCTGATGGTACCGCTCGAGCCCATCACAGCCGTCCTCGGCCTCCACGACCTCAAAGCCCTCCATTGCCAGGAAGCGATTGAGGGACTGACGGAACGGCCGGCTGTCATCGACTACGAGAATACGATCTGCCATTAGGTCCCTCACTTTGCGATGCCTCCCAGCTGTCTGGAGCGTGCCTGACGGCTGCACCCAGTCAGCGCCCGAAAATGGGCCTCCGCCCGCTGCTGCGGGCCCGCGGCCATTGACCCACGCGGCACCCTGCCGATAGCTCAAAGCTTGCCCTCGACCCAGGCCCAAAATACTCCTTTTTGATCGTCGCGTCAATCCGACCTGGGTACCAAATGGGCTCGCCGGCTTGGAGCCCGCACAGCTGCGCGCTGCATCTGCTGGACGAGCAAGGCAACCTCGAGCGGGGGTAGGGCTTGAATCGTGCTCCCGGGCCTGCCCGTCTGGGCCCATTTAACTTCGGCAATCGTAGAGGGTGATGCGCATATCCCCCATGCCTTGTACGGTCCCGGGGCTCGTCTGCCTTGTCGTCCCCCCGGGAGCGCCCATGTTGCGGGTTGCGGTATCGAACCCTTGAACTGGCTTGCAAGCCGCTGCCACATAGGATGAAATGTCAGACTGACCTCCTGGGCCGCCAGCTCCGCTCCCCGTTGTGTTCCAGTAGATGAAGCGCAATTCGCCCTGGGCGACCAGCTCTGCCAACGCGCTGGCCGATTCTACGTTATCCTGGCCCATGAAGCCCCCAAGGTAAAGCACCGGGCGGCCGGTCGCGAGCACATAGTCGGAACCTTGCATCGAGCTGGGCACTGCCATCAAGTAGCGATCCTGGCCGTCGTTTGCGGAAAGGTAGGCCAGCAATTCCTCATCGACCTTTAGCCCCACCAGGGCCTCCGGCGCGGTGGCCTGTCCATCGTAGGCCGAGGGCAGTGACTGGTTGAGGCTCGGGTTCAGGGCAGTCTCCCACGACCAGATCGCTGGCGTGACCAGCAGCGAAGCCACCAGGCAGATGAAACCGGCCCGGCCCAGACGTGGATAGGCGGTGCACGCCAGCACCCCCAACACCACGCCGGCCAAAATCAGCATGATGACCCCCGGCAGCCACCACGCCTGCTTCAAGAACGTCGGCAGCGTCGTCAGTTGCAGCGCCAGCGTGGCGGCAACCGCGCCCAGCAGTCCTGCCAGTGCCCAGGCCGGGTGGGCCCTGCGCTTGCGCCACAGCTCGCCCACGCAAATGCCGCCCAAGGCTGCCACTGGTGGGGCGATCATTGACAGGTAGTACTCGTGGAAGAAGCCGGCCACGCTGAAGAACACACCGCTGGCCATCAGCCACCCGCCCCACAGCACCAGAGCCTGATGACGTGGCGCGAGAGGCCAGCGCGGCCGGGTGACCAGCAGCAACAGTGTGCCGCACAGCGCCAGAGGCAACAACCAGCTTGCCTCCTTGCTGAGGGGCGGGGTGAACAGGCGCCAGACCCCGGCACTGCCAGTTTGGCTCATGCCTGCCGCAGCGCCACCGGGCTGGAAGCCACCCGGCCCGCCGGCCCCGCCGCCTGGCGGGCCCCCCGGAATACGTCCCCAGGTCCGGCCCCGCCGCCTGGCGGGCCCCCCCGGGATCCGTCCCCAGGTCCGGCCCCGCCGCCTGATGGATTGCCCTGGAGGCCGTCCCCAGGTCCGGCCCCGCCTGGTGCCGCACCGTCATCTCGGTCGCCATAGTTTATAGGGCGCGCCGGTTGCTGTCCAGCGTTGAAGAAGCCCGCCCGGGGTTGGAATGGTCTGTTTCCCGTCCGCCCATGCCGCTCCCAAAAGGCCCGCCCATGCCCATGAGCCGCTGAAGGCCGTTGTAGCCGATGATCAAGCTGGTTTCAGTATTGTCCCCGCTCGAGCCGACGTACGGACGCTGGCTGGCCGGCGTCAGATCCACGACGGTGACCCACGCCAGCGAGATGGCCAGCAGGACTATCGTCGCGAGAATCAGGCGCCCGGCTTTGCGCGGCAGGCACTTCGCGCGAGCCCAGAAAATACAGCCCATAGAAACCGGGCAATGGCAAGAAAGCCTGCAACATCTTGATGTTGAAGCCGATGCCGGTGAGCGCAGCGCCCAGGATCAAATAGCCCATCTTGCCGCTCTCGGTTGCCTTGATGAAGGCCCAGGCGGCCAGCAAGAGAGTCAAGATCAGGATTGTGTCAATCGTGTTGTTGCGGTCGGTCGCCACAACCACAGGGGTGATTGCCAGCGCCAGCCCGGCCACTATACCTGCAGCATAGCCAAACCTGCGTGCGACGAGGTGAGAGAGCACGGCAATCGAGAGCATGCCGGACAGAATTTCCGGTAGGAGCAGACCGAAGCCGTTAACGCCAAAGAGGAGAGCCGAAGCCGCCTGCAGCCAAAGGCCGACCGGCGGTTTGTCCACGCTAACTGAGCCCCCCGGCTCAGCGGCAGCGTAAAAGAAGTTGTGCCACGATTTGAGCATGCTGACCGTGGCGGCCGCGTAGTAGTGATTGACGTACCCGAGTCCGCTCAAGTTTGCGAAGCGGACCACTCCCGCCACGAGCATTACAGCGCCCATGC
Organism: uncultured Chloroflexia bacterium; assembly: GCA_963808455.1. GTDB lineage: Bacteria > Chloroflexota > Anaerolineae > CG2-30-64-16 > CG2-30-64-16 > CAWEHT01. The sequence continues at coordinate 8,229 of CAWEHT010000106.1, forward strand.
AGACCAGTGCCCGGCGCCTTTCGCCAAGCATGGCTCTCCCCCGCGGCGCCACAGCCGGCAGGTCGCTCGCCTGCCGCGAGCCCAGAACTTCGTTCCTCATATCGATATCCAGGAGGGTGCAGAAACGCGCTGAGAGGCAATTGTCACGATGACCACTCTAGCGCCGCATGCTGAGAGCGGTCTTTGCAAACCCTGAGCAAAAGCTGAGAATTCACGGGGGTGCTATGGAGGTCCCAGGGCGGGCCGGGCGGCGGCCACGCGACATGTCCCGAACTTCAGGCCTACACCAGACGCCGGAGGCAGATCCCGGCAACGTCAGACGGTAGCCAGGCGGTAGCCGGTCCCTCTCACGGTCATTACATAGCGAGGTTGTGCCGGGTCCGGCTCAATCTTGCGTCTCAAATAGAGGATGTAGAGCTTCAGGTTCTGGTAGGTCGCTTCGGGTTCGTCAGGCCAGACGGCTTTCAGCAGTTCGTCGCGGCTCACCACCGCGCCAGCTCGCTCAGCAAGCGTAAACAATAGTTGTGCTTCCAGTGGCGTCAACTGCACTAGCTGGCCGCTTAGCAGCACCCGGTGCTCGGCAAGGTCGATCGTCAATTCGCCCCCGCCAAGCCTGAGCACATGGGAGCCTTCACGCCGAGGCTCCGTCACCCTGCGCCGCCGCAACAGGGCACGCACGCGGGCCAGAAATTCCTCCACCCCAAAGGGCTTGCCCAGGTAGTCATCAGCGCCGGTGTCCAGGCCCACAACCTTGTCGGGCTGAGAGCTGCGCACCGATAACATCAACACCGGCACCGTTGAAGACTCGCGTAGATGCTGCAAGGCCTGCAAACCATCCATACGCGGCATGTTGATGTCCATCACCACCAAATCTGGGCCAAAGCGACTGGCTTGCGCCAGACCCTCCAATCCGTCGCCAGCCTCGGCCACCTCGTAGGCCTCAGCCTCGAGCAGCCTGACCAATGACTGGCGGAGCACCTGGCTGTCCTCGACAATCAAGATCTTTTCCGCCATCTGGAGACCTCCAAGTGTAGACGGCTGGGCGCCTAGCGGCCTTCGCCGGGCGCCCCGGCTGCGCACCAGGTGTCTATCAGTTCTACTGCGCGACCACGAAGGCAACCGCCACATCTCGCTCGTGGCTAAGGCTGATCGCCCACTCTTTCAGCCCCAACTCGCCGGCTCGCTCTTGGGCGCGCCCACAGAGTGCCAGTAGCGGCTTGCCGCGCTCATCCACAGTGATCTCGACATCGTGAAAGTCAATGCCATCCTTGCTCATCAGTCGCATGCCCACACCCAGTGCCTTCGATACGGCTTCCTTGGCCGCGAACCGAACTGCGAGCTCCGGGACCCGTCCGCGGCACCATGCCACCTCACCTGGAGTATACACCCGATTGAGAAATCGTTCCCCATGTCGCTCAAGCGCGTGCTGAACACGCTGGATCGTCACAATGTCAACTCCGGTTGTCAGCATGCCAGCACGCTCATGGCCCAGCCACAGCCAGGACGTAACCATCAGCGCTGAGGTACTTCTGCGCAGCTGCCTGCACAGCCTGTGCCGTCAGGCTCTGTATCATGTCCGTATAGCGCCGGATATAGTCGAAGCCGAGCTTGTGCCACTCCAAATCGACCAGGGTCCCCGCCACGCCGTCATTTGTCTCGAGTTGAAGGGGCAGAGAACCGGTAAGATAGTGTTTGCTGTCCTCCAGTTCGGACTCAGTAACAGTCTCTTGCGCCAGCCTTTTGGCTTCTTCGGTCATAGCCTCGATGGCTCGTGTCACGTTGGCTGGATTGACGCCGGCAATGAGCGCCCAGATTCCCGGGAGCCGGTCGGCACTGAGCTGGCTGTAAGCGTAATAGGCCATGCCCTGCCGTTCGCGCACATTGACGCCAAGGCGGCCAGACATGCCGAACACACCCAAGACGGTGTTGGCGAGGCGGGCGGCCTCGTAGTCGGGGGCCGAACGTTGCATGCTCTGCCAACCCAGGACAATATCCGATTGGCTCTTCTCTGGCATCAGCACATGGCGCTGCACGATCCCGCTCGGCCGCACCACGGGCGGTAGCTCTGCGCCGTCTTCGCGGCGGGGCGACCAATCGCCAAAGACCTCGCCCACACGGGCTACAGCTTCCTCAGCCGAGATCGCCCCTACCACCACAATCACCATATCGCGCGGGCTGTAGTAACGTTCATAGAATTCAACGAGAGCCTCCCGTGTGATGCGGTTGATCGTCTCATTGGTCCCGAGCTGAGTATAGCCCAACGGATGATTGGGGAAACACAACTCACGAAACGTCACACTTGCCATGTGGCGCGTGTTATTCTCCCGCTCGGCAAGTGCTGTCAACCGTATACCGCGGACTTTCTCAACGTATTCGGCAGGAAAGGTAGGTTGGCGCAGTTCATCGCACAGAATGTCGAGCACCAATCCCAGGTCTTCGGCCAGCGACTTGGCCGAAAAACTCGTTGTGTAGCGATCCGTGCTGAACCCGACGGCCGCGCCGACGGACTCCACCGTCTCATTGATCTCGGCGAAGCTACGCTTGCGGGTACCGCGACTCAGCATGGCTCCTGTGTAGGATGCCAGCCCCATAAGCTCGGCGGGCTCATCGAGGCTGCCTGCTGTGACGTAGCCCTCGATAACCACCGACGGGGAACTGAAGTTCTCGCGGCTCAGCACCGTAATGCCGTTCGGCAGAACACGGCGCAGGATATCATCTGGCCCGGGCAATGGGGTTGCGGCCCGCTGAGACAGGCTGGCAGGCATCCTCCCTTGTCCGCCGTGCGCTCTACGAGCGAGGTTGGGGTATGAACCCTGTACCTTAGTCATTCGCCGCCTCCATCGGTGGGAACGTACCATCCCACACTGCGCAGGCCAGGCTTGAAAAAAGCGTGTGCAACGCGTTGCACGGTAGCCACATCGACCGCTGCAAGCTGCTCCATGAAGCTTTCGAACCAATTCGCGTCCGAGAAAATCTCGCTAGCGCCCAACCAATAGCCCTGATCCGTGACGCTCTCGCTGGAGTAAGCGAACTGGGCCCGCGTTTGCTTGATCGCTTTCTGGAGTTCAGCTTCACTGATCGCCTCGTCCATCACACGCTGCATCTCCACAAGCACAGCCCTTTCCACCTCCTCCAGGTGTCTGCCCGACCTGACGGTGACTGAGATGCTGAAAAGAAACGGATCAACGGTTGGGCTTACGCCGCATCCGACGTCAGCGGCCAGCTCGCGATCCACGAGCGCCCGATAAAGGCGCGAGCTGCGATTTGGCGCCCCGCCACTCCACAGTGACATGCCCTTGGCGCCGCCTAGGATCGTATCCAGGATCATCATCGGAAAGAAGGCGTGGTCGGTGGCGCGCGGCGCCCGGTAGGCGATCTCAAGGTAAGAAGTCTTGCCAGGCCCCTCGACCACCACACGTCGCTCGCCGCGTTGCACAGGTTCCTGGGCAACGCGTGTGCTCGAGCACCGGGCCACGCGCTATGCGGCCAAAGAGCGCCCCGACTTTGTCCAGCATCTCGGCATGGTGGAAATCGCCCGTGGTGGCCACAACGGCATTATTCGGTGTGTAGTACGCGCGATAGTGCTGGTACAACTGGTCGCGGGTCATCGTTTCCAGATCGCCTTGCCATCCGATGACCGAATGATGATAGGGGTGTGCCTGGAACACGGCCGCCTGGAGCGCCTCGCTCAACAGGAAGCCCGGATCATTCTCCTTGCCTTGCCTTTCGGAGATGATCACGTGGCGTTCCAGCTCGGTCTCAGCCCGATCGAAGACTGCGTTTTGCATACGGTCAGCTTCTATGCGCAATGCCAGATCGATGCGGTCGGACGGCAGCGTTTCGAAAAAGGTCGTGAAATCGATCCACGTCATGCCGTTGAATACGCCACCTTCCCGAGCCACGGCTCTGTCAAATTCGCCTTGAGGGAAGGAAGGCGTGCCCTTGAAAAGCATGTGTTCGACCCAGTGTGAGATCCCCCGTAACCCCCGGCCATTCATTCCGGCTGCCAACCCGATACCAGACCCAGAAGCTCGCCGTCGGCGCGTGGTGCATCTCACGTGTCACGACCGTCAGGCCGTTGTCCAAAACCGTCCTTCGGATCTCAGCCAATTCGCTCACTCACTATCTCCTTTTCGACCACAGTGCCTGCGGCAGACCTGAAATCACGCCATCGGACTCCTTCCCTCCACATATACCATGCCCCTAGCGCCGTGATCGGGAACCACAGCGCCGCATGCAAGACGATAGTATAACCGAAGGCCAGGCTGTAGCCTACGCCAAGTGCAGCCAAGACGCTGGCCCCTACCTCGAAGGTGCCCAGGTATCCCGGAGCTGAAGGCAACGTGGTCGCGAGGTTGACGATGCCGTTCATCAACATGAGGCCCACAAAATTGACCTGGTGTTGAAGGCCAAAAGCGTGAAGCACGAACCAGTATTTCACGGTCTCAGTTAGCCAGATGACGGCAGAGGTCGCGAAAACCATCGTGACGTCGCGGCCACTGCGCAACGAGTGCAGGCCGAGGATGAAGCGCTCATAGAAGACATCCACGCTGCCGCGGAACCGCCCCGGCAGAAAGTGGTCCGCCAGAAAGCTATAGACCGCCGGCGCACGCTGTTGGTCGAGAGCCATCCAAAAGAAAATGGCCAGCGCCACCAAAAAGATGACCGCGAAGGTCACGATCGCTGAACGATAGACTGGTGGAATATTGCCGGCCCCCACGAACGGCAGAGCAAATACGACGAAAAGCAGCATGACAAGCCCATCGAAAACCCGCTCGATGATAATGGTAGCAAGCGAAGCTCCCACGGGGACCTGGTTGTTGCGTCGCAGAACGAACGCCCGAATGAGCTCGCCCGCCCTGGCGGGATACACATTGTTGCCAAAGTAACCTATGCAGACAACCGGGAACAGTTCACGGAGCGACACATTCCTGACCGGGCGCAGGAGATAGTGCCAGCGCCAAGTGCGTGCCCAGACAGCGCCAAAGTAGACCATGACCCCTGGGACGATCCACCAGTACTGTGCCTGCCGTAGATATATCGCTACGGTCCCCAGGCCCAGCTTGGGGACGGTGAGCCAAAGAAAGAAGATGCTGACCAAAATGCCGAGGGCGATCTGCCATCGCTGCTTCAACAGGCCTCCTATGGGTCAATGAAACGGGCGGGCCCTTCGTTCTGGCCCGCCCGCAACGGTCACGTCGGACAAGCGCCGGTAATCTGCGCGCCACCTCTTGCTCTTCGGCCCCTACCGCCGGCGCCTTGACACCCGTCGCCCCTCAAGTCAGGCTGGGACCTCGTTCCCTTCGTGCAGCATGACCCCTAGCACACGTTCCATCGTCATGGTATGGCTGCAAACACCTCGTTGCGCGAAGAAATCGCATTCACAATGCCAGGTGCCTTCATCGAACGTGACCCTATAGACCTGGTGCCTGCCGTTGAAGACGACAGCAAAGGACTGAAAGGTAATGCGTTCCGGCTGCTGGGCGTATTCACGGGCCTTGCTGATCTTTGCAATCATGGCCGAATCCATTGTAGTGCCTCCTTCTACAGGAAAGTCTGTGAACCCCTCGACACTCTGGCAACCAAATAGAAAGAAGCACCGCAGCCACACGTGCCTTGGTGCTTCGTTCGATCAGTCAACTGACCCACATCGGACATGTCAGACCGTACCTTACCGGGAACTCTCAACTCGCGGCCCAACTCGCAGTATAGTCGTGCGCATACCGTTTGTCAACCCTCTGCCGAGTGCCTTCCAGACAAATGAGTACCTATTTCTCAGCCGTCGGCTGGGCTTCGGCCGGCGCGGCGTTGCTTCCGGATAGCAGATAGAAGTGCTGGCCGTCATCATCCTGCGTAATGATGACGAGCCCGGCGCTGCCACGGCGGGTCCACAGCTGCTGCGAGGCGCTGCTCAATTGAGCGCTAAGGGTTGACTCGACAGGAGCAGGAAACAGGCCCAGCCGCACCCACAGGAGCGCTTGTTGTAGCAGCTGCAACCGCCCAACCTCGGCGTCTCCGGCCGCCAGCGTATCGAGCCGACGGCTATAACTATCGATCAAGTTTGTATAAGCTGCCGACAGCTGCGAGGCGATCTGTGGAGCGCTCCCTTCCCACACGGCTACGAGCGAGGTGCCATAGGCCACGCGGGCGACCCTATACTTGATGGTCAGCCACGCCACCTGATCATGCAGCATGGCAAGCTGGTCCGCCGGCGACAACGATGGCGCCCGGCTGTAGAATCGGCCACGTGTGGCGTCTTCCTCGACCAAAGCCGAGCCGAGCGCCGCCGACAGTTGCGCGAGCATCGGGTCCCGCCTGCAGCCACCCCGCGGCCAGCGCTTCCGCTGCGCGCTGCCTAGCTATGATGGCCGATGTCACATCCACCGGCAATACGACGCTGCCACGCAGCGTGGCCAGAACATCACTGGCCGGAGGGAGCGAGATGCCTGGCCCAGCGCTGGCACTGTCGATAACAGCTTCCAGCGCGCCGGCGCGTTCTTGATCACCCAGCCCCTGAAAACCGGCAACCACCCGCGCCAGGATGTCACGGCGTTGAGCGGGCAGCAGCGTCAGGCTGTAGCGGGCAATCCCCTCGGCCTCCGTCAGCGCCAGGCGTGAAATGTCCAATTTGCCGAGCCCGGCCATGCCCATGGCGGCCTGCAAAGCCAGCCCGGCACGGGTCGTGTCGTTCAGTTCGGGGCTCAGCGCGGCCTCATCAAGAACTGCCTGGTAGCAAATCAGGGCGCGCTGCTGATCGGCCGCAACCTGGCCCTGGGCACCATCCTGGCCCCCAGGCGGCGCGTAGCGCTGCGCGAGCAGCACCCAATGCCCACCGCGTAGGTCGTCGGGCAGCAACAGGCTATATGCCAGCCCGGCATAAGCCGTCTCCAACTCGTTAGCATCCAGCGACGCTCGCACAACCCGATCTTCTTCTTCACCAGCCAAAGGCAGCACTGCTAGGTCAGGAGCAACCGCCGGGCCGCGCACGCTAGCCACCGGGTCAAGCCACCGTGTGGGCGCTGGCGCCGGCTGAACGAAGAAGTAGGCAGCCAGCAGCCCTACGCCTGCCAGGATCAGCAAGACAAGCCCGCCACCCAAAAGGGCCCTCATCACCCCGTGCTTCTTGTTCAACCTCCCCGAGGCGGACCTCTGCCCAGGATCTTCCTCGACTTGGCCGCCGTGCGGTGACGGGTTCCCTCGGCTCTCCTGCATATTCTTCGGGCCAGGCGCTGGAGGCGATACCCCTGCCGGCACTCCTGAAGAATCCTCCATGACCACCCCCCGGCGGCAGTATACCATATCGCGACCACATACCATAAAGTCAACGTGCGATCCGGCACAAAGCACGTTTGCCAATTTCCTACCACTATGCTAGACTGCGTCCTACGTCTGGAACGAATGCAGAGGAGGAACCCATAGCCGACGGCCCGGTGTTGTGCGGCTTGCTACGGTTGTGGACGCTGAGCCCCATCGCATGATCCTTTCGCTTCTCCTTACAAAATCAGCAGCAGTCACTACCAACGGGCAGGCCTGCGCCCACGTCGGCTGCTCGCAAAATCTCCATCAGGAGCACGACAGCGTCTATGCCAATACGTGAAAAACCCGGGAGAGCGCCCATTGATCGTTGGCAGAACGGCAAGCTCGGCACCTCGGTGCTGATTTATGTTGCCATAGCAGTGCTGCTCATCGCAGCGCTACTGCTGCCACCGATCTCATTGGTGCAACGTATCGCCGATGCCGGAATGACCCGCGTCACCTCGTCCGGAGCGACGTTGAGTGACCCTGATGGAACACAGGTCACGTTCCCGCCGAACTCTGTCTCTGGCTCCGTACGGGTGAAGCTGATATCCGTGCCGCGTGTGACGTTTCTCGAGGGTAGCGCCGGGAGCGACTTGCTCGCGGCTGCCAAAGCCATCCCGCCCAATCTGATTGCTAAGAGCCCACTGTATGTGATGACCTTGCACGGCGCGACGCCTTCGGAATCAGACTGGCTTATGCCCATCCCAAACGACAGCGAACCCTATGAAACCCTGGATGCTTACACCTGGGACAAGTCAACCGGGCATTGGCAATGGCTGCCGCATACGGTCATCAGCGACGATGACCAGGTCGAAGTGCACGTGGCCGGCACACCAGGGACGGTCATGATCATGCAGACCAATCCTACGCAAGCCGCGGCAGCCGCCGACGTCGCCACCGCCCAGAACCTTTCCTCCGGCAGCCAGGGGGCACTTGCTGAGATCCATCCGACCGGGCTGGCTTTGGGTGGCAATGGAGGGATCGATGGATCGCTTGATCCTTCTTTCGACAAACTGAGTTCAGCCTATTCCGTCGTACCCATTGTCCAAGACTACAGCGGCCGGATCGTGCGCACTGATTTGTTGGGGAACATGCTTGAGGACCCCACTCAGCGTGCAGCCCACATCGATGCTCTGGTCAACCTGGCTGTCGGCAGCACGTATAGCGGGATCGATATCGACTACCGCGGGCTTGACCCTGCCGACCGCGCCGATTTCAGTCAGTTCGTGGCGGACTTGGCTCACAAGCTACACGCCCAGAACAAGAGCCTGAGCATTCGCGTCGAGAGCCCGGCACAGGTGTCCGAAGATCGTTGGGATACAGGCGCCTATGATTGGGCTACGCTCGGCATGCTGGCCGACACCCTTCAGGTGCCGGCACCGCTGGACCCACAGGCTTTCTTGCCTAACGGCCAGTTCGACGCGATGCTGCGGTTCGGCGTCGGCCAGGTAGATCGCTACAAGCTGGAGATCGTCTTTTCGGGTCAGAGCGTCGAGCAGGCCGGATCGTATTTCATGCTCAAAAGCTACGGCGATGCCTTGCAGCCCTTGCTGGGCCGCATTCAGGCTGACCACTCGGTTGTCCAGCCTAACCAACCCTTAAATCTATCGCTAGTCTCGAAAAGCGACAATACCGGCCTGGTCTACGATCCGAACCTGGGGACCTACGTGTTCCGTTATCGCGACGACCAGGGCGGATCAAGGACGGTCTGGCTAGAGAATGCGGCCAGCTTGAGCCACAAGCTCCAGACCCTCAGCCACTATAACGTGCGAGGCTTTGTGGTCGCGAATTTGCCAGGCGGCGGGCAAGACCCCGATCTGTGGACCATGATGCGCAACTATCAGCAAGGGCAAGCGCAGCCGTTCAATAGCAACTTCATGGTGCAATGGACGGTCAAGGACAGCCAGGGCCAGGTGATCACCCAGACCGAACCTGTTGTCAACCAGAAGGTGGCCATGCTGGCACCGGGGCATCCGGGCCCCCTCAGCATTGCAGCGGCGATCGAAGACCGCCAGCAGGTCGTCGGCCTCGCCACCTCCCTGGACATCGCGGTCGCCACTTACACACCGGTCGCCAGTCCGACACCGGTGCCGCCGACCACCACACCGACGCCGAGCCTGGCACAACTTACGGTGAGCGGCGATCTCGTCAACATCCGCAGCGGCCCAGGAACGGGCTTTGACCAGATCGGCCAGATCAACGGGGGGGCCACCTACACGGTGACGGGCAAAAGTGCCGACGGAAGTTGGTACGAATTTTTCTACAACAACAACAGCGCGTGGGTTTCGTCTGACCTGGTGACGCTCACTGGCGCAACCGGAGCCATCGCGGTGGTCGCCGTCACGCCAGCGCCCACCTCCGCCGCCGGCCCACAGCCGACCGCTGCGCCGCAGGTAGCCGCTTCCTCAGCCCCTGCTCCGGCGCCCACGGGTGGCGGCTCGTTCGATTATGGCATCCAGATCTCGCCTTGGAACCTGGGCAGCGTGGTCGGCGCCATTCAAGGCATGGGATTCCATTGGGTCAAGGACCAGTTGCCATGGAAGGATTTCGAAGGGTCCCCCGGCAATATCAGTTGGGGCGGGCTGGATAACGAAGTTGCCACCTTCTCCGGCGCCGGGCTCAAATTCCTCGCTTCCGTACCGAAAGCCCCCGACTGGGCCCGTGCGACACTGGCCCCCGGCGCTGAAGGGCCGCCCAAAGACCCCAGCACTTACGCGAACTTCGTTGGGCAGATGGCAGGCCGTTATTGCGGCAAGATCAACGCCATCGAAGTCTGGAACGAGCAGAATCTGTGGTACGAATGGGGCCACGAGCCACTGGATGCCAACCGCTACGTGACACTCCTTTCGGCGGCCTACAAAGCGATCAAGGCGGCCTGCCCGAGCACTATGGTCATCAGCGGAGCTTTGACACCAACCGGCGTGAACGACGGGACTACCGGTGTCGATGATTTTGCCTATCTCACACAGATGTATCAGGATGGCGTGGCCAACGTATCTGATGGGATCGGCGCTCATCCGAGCGGCTACAACCTCGCGCCAGATATCACCTCCGATACCGGCTGCGCGTTCATCACGGCCCGCCATTCCTCCTTCCATGGCGCCTGCGACAGCCCAAACCATTCGTGGAGCTTCAACAGCACGCTGACAGGATATTGGAATATCATGTCGCAGAACGGCGATACCGGGAAGAAGATCTGGCCCACCGAGTTCGGCTGGGCGATCGGGCCGGCCGCTAACAACAACTACGGCTATGCCAACGACAATTCTCCCCAGGATCAGGCGAACTGGACCGTGAAAGCTTACCAGATGATGAAGGCATGGGGATTCGTCGGGCCCGCTTTCCTGTGGAATCTGAACTACGATGTGACGAACCCGGGCACAGAACTGGCCCAATGGGGCATCATGAGCCGCGGGCGTCTCACCTATAACGCCCTCACGGCAATGGCCAAGTAGGTTGTGAACAGTATGGCAAGCATGAGACACAGCTGCAAGAAGGCACCCTGGCTGGTCATGGTCGTAGCCCTGGCCTTTGGCCCGCTGCTTGGCGGATGCGTGACTGTTTCTGTGGTCACCCCAACGCCCACCCGCACGCCGGCGCCCACCGACACCGTTGTCGCGATTGACACCGTTGCAGTTGGTGTCCCTGCTGCGGTTACCGGCTCAGCCACGCTTGCCGCGACCCAGCAGCAGCAGGCAGTCATCGCCGCGCCCACCACTGTCCCCTCGGCCACGCAAGCCTCGACGGCGGCTGAGGCCCCGTCGACAACACCCACCCCGCCCTTACCGGGACCGGCGAGCGCGAGTGATGGCATGACATCGCCCGATTTCGGCGCTGAGGCTTTCCTCTGGTGGCGGCCGGAAGTGGCCGATCGGGACCTGGGGCTGATGAAAGACGCTGGCTTTCGTTGGGTCAAGCAGCTCGTGTCGTGGCAAGATGTCGAGGGAGCGGGGCAGGGAAAGTTCGATTGGTCCGATACCGATCGCGTCGTGACCCAGGTGCAGAAATCCGGCCTGAAACTCATAGTCAGGCTCAGCGCCGATCCGGACCACGCGTTCTGGGCCGGGACGCCGCCTGCTGGCAGCACCGCGTTTGCCGCCTTCGCCAGCGCAGTCGCCAGGCGCTATGCAGGCCGCATTCAGGCCTATCAGATATGGAACGAGCCGAACCTGGCGCGCGAATGGGGCAATAAGCGTCCCGATCCCGCCGCCTACGCACAGTTACTTCGCGGAGCCTACTCCGCAATCAAAACCGCCGATCCCCAGGCCATCGTGGTGAGTGCAGGTATGGCGCCGACCACTGAAGACGACAACGTGGCCATGCCTGATCTGAAGTTTTACCAGGGCATGTACGACGCCATGGGCCGCAACAGCGCGGGTTACTTCGACATGCTTGGAGCCCATGCTGCAGGCTACGCCGTGGCGCCCGAAACCGATCCGCAGGTCGTGGTGAACGACCCGAAGCTGCACAACAATGACCCGAGCACGCCGAGCTTGTTGCGGGTCTATGCCTTTCGCCATCTTGAAGACGTACGCGCCCTGATGGTGCAGAACGGCGACGCGGCCAAGCGTGTGGTCGTGCTCGAATTCGGATGGACCACCGACGATCGGCCAAATTCGCCCTATTACTGGTATGGTGCCGGCGCCGGGATCGACGAAATGAAAAAAGGCGATTACCTGATCCGCGCTTATCAGTATGCGGCAGCCCATTGGCAACCCTGGATCGCTTTGATGACCTTGATCTACATACCTGACGTCAACTGGACCAAAAATGACGAGCAGTATTATTGGTCGATTCTCGGGCCGGGCTATCCGGACGCTTTCTGGCGCCCTGGGTACATCGCCGTCTGCATCTACTTCAACGGCACGCTGGGCCAGCACTGCAAGTACGACCCGAACCAGCACTAGTATGGCAAACTGCCATGTCGAGCCGCGCCCGTTACTGGTGCTTCGCTGACCGGCACAGAAAAGTCGCAAGCTGGCCGCTGGCGCTCTGCGCAGTGGCCAGCTTGCTTTTCTTGACCGAAGCCGTCTTCTTCCTGTTCTTCCGTAACGTCAACCAGGATGAAGGTTGGTACCTGTGGGCTGCCAAACTGGTGTTCCAGGGCAAAGTGCCATATCGCGACTTTGCTTACTCACAGACGCCGCTTCTACCTTATGTCTACGGCCTGCCACAGTGGGCTTTCGGGCAAGGTCTCTATCAAGGGCGCCTCACAAGCCTCTTGTTTGCAGCCTCGACCTTGTTTCTCGGTGCCAGCCTCGTCCAGCGCCTGGCACCACGCATCACCTCGCTGGAGCCAATCTGGGCCGTGGCCTGCTATCTCCTGCTGCAAGTCACGGGCCTTTATGCCGCCGCCTATGATGTCGCCTACACCGCCCCCTACGCCCCTGCTGGCTGCCTGCTTCTGCTGGCATTCTGGGTGGCGCTGTGTTGTCCAAAGGAAACCTGGCGCAACATCCTGGCGACGTCCTGCCTCGCCGTGGCCGTGGCCATACGCCTCTCTTGTGCCTCTGCCCTTGTGCCCCTTGGACTTTACCTGACGCTGACCAGCCAGCGGCGCGTGAGAGGACTTCTCGTGGTCCTCGCTGCGACCCTCGTGATGCTGGCACTAGCCTGCGGCCCTTGCTTTCTGGCGAGTCGCGGCGTTGTGGCATACGATATCTTTGGCTTCCACACCGACCGTGTGCCCTTGAGCTGGCAGCTCCATGTCGCTCTCGTCACTATGCTGGAGACGGGCAGAGATTTCGGCGTGCCGGTCCTCCTCGGCACCCTCGGGCTGCTGCGAATGGCCTGGGTGGCCAGGCGGGCTCGCCGGAGTGATGGGGGTTCGCAACCAGCTGCTGCGGGGCCAGGCGACGAAGCCGCCAACCAGCGCCCAACAGATCGACGCCCGCCCTCGTTGCGTGAACAGCTTCCGCTGAGGACTTTCTTTTTTGGCCTCGCCATCTTCTTGTCGGGTCGCGGCGATCGGCGTGGCTCACTTGCTCCCGCGCACGTCCGGCGACTTCTACAATGCACTGCAGCTCCCCCTCCTGGACGTGCTCGCGGCGCTGGCCTTGTGCTCGGGCGCTGGCGCCTTGCACCAGTTTGTCAATGGAAGCGGCGCCGACGGCCAGAGCCGGGCTGGGGACGGGAGCCGGCTGCCGGCTGTCGAACGGTATCGGCGGGGGCGTGGGAATTGCCGGGCACGCCGCAGAAACCGCCGGGGCCACGAGAGAAGCCACGCCGCGGCCGTCGGCGATCCTTGTGCCCACCCCCCGGGTGGGGTCTCGTTTCTCCAGGGTGGCCCGTATCAGCCGGCAGGCTATCGTGTGGCTGCCTCTGCTGGTAGCGCTGGCCTTGAACCTCTATCTGCAAGGCACCACCATGCTCCGGCCTTATCACGACCTGGTGACGCTGCCGCTGCGGAATCAGGTCGCAATCGTGAAGAGCGCCGCCGGCTTCTTGTCCGCCAATCTGCCGCCCGGCAGCCGTCTGGTGACGTTCAGCCCACAGTTGGCGGTCGAGTCCGGCCTCGCCCTGGCTCCAGGCTTCGAAATGTCTGTTTTCGGCTATGAGCCCACGTGGACGACCGAGCAAGCTCTGCACTACAAAGTCGTCAACTCCACGCTGTTGCTGCAGGCGATGAATGACGGAACCGGCGCGGTCGCATTCAGCGATTTTGATCTGGACAATACGCTCGCCGCCGTGCGCCCCGCTCTGGAGGCAGCCCTGGCGCGCTCTTACCGCTGGGAGGACACGGCCCCTGGCGCCGGCCCTATACAGGACGACGTGCGCATATACCTTCCACCCCGCTTCGGGCCGCTGACGATGAGCAACCCAGAACATCTCGACTTCGCCGGCGGCATCGAGCTCATTGGCTACGACCTCACGCCAGGTCCCTACCAACGCGGCCAACCCATCCGCTTCGCTCTGTACTGGCGGGCCATGACACCGCCGTCGCGCTCCTACACGGTATTCGCCCATCTGGTGAATGATCAGGGGACCTTGGCCACCAGTTGGGACAACCCGCCCTGCCATGGTACGTGTCCGACCGATACCTGGCGGGCGGGCGAAACTGTCCGCGATGAGTATTCTCTTTCACTTGGACGTGGATGCCAGGCGGGGAAGTACCAACTCGAAATCGGCCTCTATGACCCGGCAACCTTGCAGCGCCTTCCTCTGCTTGCCAGGCCGCTCCAGGCGCCTTCCGACCGTGTACTGCTTGCCGCTTTGCCCGTGCAGTAACGCGCGGACGGGCACCGCGGCCCCAACCGATGCCCATCCCGCGCCTCGGTCCTGCATTCAACTCTGCTGTTGGCCGGTGCAGTGACTCCTCAATGCTGCTGCCAGTCCACCTCATGGCATGTGGCGCCCGGGTCAGAACCCACGCCTTGGTCCACTTCGACGACCGCGCTGATTGGCCGGCCGGCGGCATCCACAACCTGTACAAAGTAGCGGCGGGACGGCCCGAACAACGGAAAATCGTACCGCCCAAGATCGACTGCCTCAGACTTGCTGGGCCTGGTATCACGCACCGAGTTGAACTCGTCGGTGAGGTGCAGGCGCACTCCCGGGATTGGCGAGCCGCTGCGATCCGTGACGAGGCCCTCGATCAGCGGATTGCCGCCACAGCCTCCCACAGTGTTCCGGAGCGGCCGTGCCAACGCGAAGGGGAAGTCTCCGCCAAGGTCCGGGGTCACGGTCACCTGCTCGGTGGCCACAAGAGGCGTGACCGGCACGGCCGTGGCAGGCGGCTCGAAGGTGGGGGTCGGCATGACAAATGGGGTTAGCACTTCAGCCAGAGGCGGAATCGGCGGCATGGTCGGGCCAGGTGGCGTCACTATGGCCGTGGCCATCAGGGTAGGCTGGAGGCCAAGAGCCAACGGCGTCGAGACCACCGCGTTCGCGGCGATGCCCGGCGTGCTGGTAGATGTCAGCAGCTGCGGCACCCCAGTCGCTACAACTTGCCCGCTCGAGGAAAACTTATGGAGGAGATACCAGCCACCAAGCAGCGCGCCGCCGAGTAGCACCACAATGACAAGAACGAAAGCAAGCACATAGCCGCGTCGCGGCATTCCTCTCTCCAATCTTGCTTGGCGCGGACAAGCCTCAATTTGCGCATTCGCGGCGCACCTGCTAAAATTACCGGCCGTTGGGGCGAGTAGCTCAGCTGGTTAGAGCGCACGGTTCACATCCGTGAGGTCGTGGGTTCGAGTCCCTCCCCGCCCACTCAGCTCGATCACATGGCGCTCCCTGGCCAAGCTGGGGCGCCGCAAGCATCCGGCCCTTGGTCCAAGCCCTGCTAATTAGCCTTCGTGGGGCTCTTCTTTTCTGAGCGGCGCCGTGAAGCAGTTGGATTATGCACCGGAAGGGCGCTGGCTGTCAAAGCTGGCCTTCCCTCGCAGGGCAAGGGGCGCCGGGAGGCAAGGTCCAAACCTTCGCCTCGAGGAAGCCGGGCCCGGCGCAGTACTTTCTACCGTCGTAATTTCTACCGTTACACCATTGGACAACTGGCTGCCTTTCCCCAACGTCGGCATCCCCGGCCGGCCCGGGGATGCCTCGTCCGGCACATCGGCGCAGCACCGACCAACAAATGGGCCATGCCCTCCAGCGAGCTCGCTTTTAGCCGAGGTAACGGTCCACCAGCTCCATCAACCTCTCAAAAGCGATGAACCACTTGATCTGTGCCTCGTGCGTCCACTCGACGCTGAAGCTTGGGAACTTGCCCAACAATATCTGGACCATGTAGGCAGCGCGGGGGTTCTGCGCCGCTTCGGCGCGCATCTGGAGCACCTCACCCTGTGCAACCTGGCCCACATCCTCGGTTGGGCCGGGGTTGCGCGCCACCGCGCGCCTGCCCGCCTGCCCTCGGGGGCGGTGCGTCCGGCCGCCCCGCTCCTTCAATGCCTTTATGAGTGGCGATACCGTGATACCAGCTTCGTTGGCTGCAGACAGGAAAAAACTCTGGCTCTTTCTCACAGTATCACCGCTCAGGCCAGCAGCCTGAAAACGCTCCGCCAGCTGAGCCGGTGTCGCTCTTGTGAGATCAAACGAACGTTGACTTGAGCCAAGCAAGAAGCTATAAGACCGCTCGAGCGTCTCACTGAGGAATGCCTGACGTTGGCTACCGTCGCTTTGTACCAATTCTCGCAGTGACTCCAACGGCGTGCCGTCGTCATCGATCAGATCCAGGTAGCGCAACGCGTGGGTGAGCTGGCGTTGTACCGTGGAGGAAAGCCCGGGTAAGGCACTAGAGTCGATACGCGGAGGTATCCCGTTCTCCTTCAGAAAGTCCAGATAGCCACTGAAGGTTCGATAAGTCACATAGGGAGGCAGCAGTTGATGCCTTGATTGAATCAGCCCCATCTGCCAGCTCCCGAACGTCTCCGCGCCATGCGCCTCCTCAGATCTTCCATACCATATACCACAGAATCGATGCTGTGTAAATACCCTATCTGCACCTCTTGAGTTCCTGGCACGGAAGTCCTGGCATCGCCTGTACGGCGCCTGACCGGCTCACAACCAGAAAATGGCGCTCACAGAAGCCCTGCTGCGGCCCATTTCGCCGACGCTGGGGAGAAAAGTGGGGAGCGCTTGCAGCAGGTGGATGACCCTACTGGGTGTGGGCTGACCGGAGTCAGTCATGGGTATAGCACCAATTAACACCATATCGCTCATGCCTGGTATCGCAGGAATCAAGTGGTATCCTCGTGTATGGCAGTATAGTCCACAATATACCCGCCCAGAGCGGTATTCTGTGGATAACTCTCATCCTAATGTATGGAGGGCTCCGAGCACAATCAAGGCCAAGGCCTTGGCAACCCGGCCGGTGCTAAGACCTCGGCAGCCGCACTCTCCACCGCAATCCGGCGCGCACGCGAAATTGATGCGGCAGAAAATACTTTCCGACAGTTCGACACCCAGGGACAGGCCGCTGGTCCGTCGCCGCCTGAGTCGGGCCTGCCTCACTTAGCCTAGGGAAGCACGTGCCCTTTTGGGCTTTTGACAGATGGACGGAGCTGTAGTATATTCCCTTTGTCTGACCATTTGGTCAGTCGTCTAACAAGCACTGGCCATGCTCGCCGCGTGGGGCGAGCAGCCATGTGTTCTGCTGCGGTAGTCCGCTTTCAGCCGAGTTCCCGTGTCTACAAAGGAGGTAGACTATGAGCCTTTCAGAGGCGCGACAGAGGGAGCTGCAAGCCCATCTCAAGCAAGCCATAGATAATCTCGATGAAACTGGTGGCGTCGCGCTCGCCAGGTCAGCGCTGGCAGAGGACATCACGCCTTTGGAGCTCTTCAAAGCCGTGATCGAGCCGGTGATGAAGGAAATCGGCGATGCCTTTTCCCGGCTGGAGGTTTTCCTGCCCGATCTCATGCGCGCCGGGGCGGTGGTCAAGGCCATGCAGCTGCAGGTGCTCGAGCCGGCGGTGCGCGCCTCGGGCGGCGCCACGGGGTCAGCCGGCACGATCGTGATCGGCACAACCCAGGGCGACATTCACGACATCGGCAAGAACATGGTCGCTTTGATGCTGCAAGTAAATGGCTTCAAAGTTGTGGACCTCGGCACTGACGTCAGCCCCGCCGGGTTCCTGGAAGCTGCGCGCCGGGAACAGGCCGATATCATCGCGATGTCCGCCCTGTTGACTCCTTCGGTGCCCTATATCAAGGACCTGGTCGCCCGGCTGGTCGCCCTGGGGGAACGGGATCGTTACCTGCTGATCGCCGGTGGCGCCCCGATCACCCGCGAATGGGCCGGTGCCGTCGGGTTAGATGGTTTCGGGGAGGACGCGCCTGAGGCAGTGACAGTTTGTCACCGCCTCATTGCGCGTCGGGCGGCTGTCGAGGAACAGGGAGCTGAGCACAGGTCTTGAGAGACCTTCGGTCTGCCTATAGCTCTTGGCGCAGGGGGCAAGTATGAGGAACACGACCCGTCTGTTGGACGTGCTGGACCGAGCCGAATCGGGCCAAATCGTGGAAGAATCCTACTGGGACATGCAAATCGTGCCGGCAGCGATGGCCAGGCTGCAGGCCGAATTCGACATCAGGCCGAAACCTGCCGGCGAAGTGATCGTGCCGGCCGATGACGCGCTGGCCGATCGCGTATTCGACGCCGGGCTGGCGCTGGCCGAGCGTGTGGGCGCCTTCTGTGTCAGCACCTCCAGGCGCTTATGTTTCAGCCGTAGCGAGATCCTGGCAGTCCTCGGGACCGCCCCGCTTGAAGTCACCTTGGGCGAGGGCAACGACAGGCACACGGAGCGCAAGCGCCGTGTGGAGGACACTGCCGCCGTGACAATCAAGGGCGGTGGGGTGGGCACACCCGTGCCCGAGGACCTGTACCTGGCGGTGACGCAATCGTACGCC
Organism: uncultured Chloroflexia bacterium; assembly: GCA_963808455.1. Taxonomy (GTDB): domain Bacteria; phylum Chloroflexota; class Anaerolineae; order CG2-30-64-16; family CG2-30-64-16; genus CAWEHT01. The sequence continues at coordinate 26,871 of CAWEHT010000106.1, forward strand.
CAGGAGCCATTGATCGACGCGGTGATCAATTGCACGCTGGAAGGCGTTTATGGCCGCGAGATCCGCAGCCGTTCACCCTGGGAAGTGCTGGCCGGGTGGCACGAGGCGGAGCTATCCAAGGCTGCATGCCGGCGCGCCGGCCGTCCCCGGGCTGGCACTCGGTTGCGTCGAGAATGCCGTCTCTGAAGTGTCTGAGCTGTCGGCCACCTCTTACGGCGGCTTCTCGCCCAATGACTGGCACCATGTGGCCATGATCTCGGAGTTCAAGACCGACTACATGGCGCTTTCCAAGCTGGCACACCAGGTACGCACCGGCAGCATTATCCACGCGTTCTACAACACAATCTACGGCGGCTCCTGCGGTGGGCGCGAAGGCATGGCCGTCGCTATCGCCGGCGGATGCATCCTGTTGCAGATGCTTTACATGACCAACACCCATTCGGTGTCGCCGGCCCATCCCTTTTTTGACAACGACACGACGGCAGAAATCATGCAGGCTATCAGCCTTGGGCAGCAAGCCCTCGCCCGCAACTCGCGCCTCTTGACCGACGTCGTCATTACGCCGGTCTCCGGCCCCGGCACCAAGGCGCTGCTGTACGAGTGTGCCGCGATGGCGATCATGGCGACGGCATCGGGCGCTTGCGGCCTGATTGGCCCACGCTCAGCCGCTGGGATCCATTCGTCACATGTCTCCGGGCTCGAGGCTCGCTTTACGGCCGAGGTTGCGTGGGCAGCCACCGGCATGTCACGGCAAGATGCCGACGGCCTGGTCCGCAGCCTGGAGTCGCTCTATCATCCGCACTTGAACCAACGCCCTGCCGGGCAGCCGTTCGTCGAGGTGTATGACCCGGTGACCGTGCGGCCGCGAGCAGCCTGGCTGGAAACCTACGAGCAAGTCAAGGATGAGCTCAGGAAGATGGGGCTTACCCTGCCCCTGTGACAGATGAGCCAGGCCGTCAGGCATTCAGGGTAGGGCTCGGACCGATGCGACGGCTGGCCAACTCGAGGTGCTATGGCAGCGAACGGACGCGTGCGTCAGGCCCAAGAAATCGAGAATGCCCTGTTGGCACGCATCCAGACAGGGCAGGATGTGGATGGCCGCCTGCCGTCCGAAACCGATCTCGCGGCCCAATTCGGCGTGAGCCGGGTAACTGTCCGCGAGGCACTTTCGGCGCTTGAACGGCAGGGGCTGGTGATCCGTAAGCAAGGGCTCGGCACCTTCATCAACCGCAAGACGGCCGAAATCCAGACCCGCCTCGAAGAGTGCGTCGAGTATAGCGAGCTCATTCGCCGTGCAGGTTACGAGTCCGGTGTCGCCCACCTGAGCTTCCAGAAAGAGGCCGCCTCCGAGGGGCTCGCCGAGCGCCTGCTGGTCGAACCGGGCGCTCCGGTCCTGGCCATACGCAAGGTCTTCACCGCCAACGGCCGCCCTGTAATCTACTGCATCAACGCCATCCCCTTGGCCCTTGTCAGCCCGGAGCGCGGGCTGGCCCTTGTCAAGGAAATCGTGCCGAGGCTATCGATATACTCCCTGTTGGCCCGCTGGTTCGATCAACGGGTGATGTACCAGGTCGCGGCATGTGACCGCCAGCCTGGCGACCGCCGAGATCGCCCGTGGGTTGAACTGTCGCGCGGGCTGCCCCTTGCTTTTGATTGCAGATGTCGGCTACAACGATCGGCAACGACCATTGTTCGCCGGCGACTCGTATTACGTCCCGGACAAGATCCATTTTCGCCTCGTGCGCAAGCCCGTCTACGAGGTGCAAGACTTGCCCTAGTGCATGGAGGAATTGCTATGAGTGAACCGGAAGTGTTCGAATCGTTGCGGACGGCCATCCTGGAGGGCGATGAGGCTCTGTCAACCCATATCGCCGGCCAGCTTAGCGGCGACGTCCCGCTGCTGATGCAGGCAGTCGACGTTGCCATAAAGACGATCAAAGAGGTAGGCGAGCGCTTCGGGCGAGGCGACTGCTTCCTGCCCGAGATGGTGCTCGCGGCGGAGAGCATGTTGGCCTTCATGAAGATCGCCACACCCCTGTTGGAGCAGGCCACCGGCAAGGTGCGCAAGGCCGGCAAAGTCGTCCTCGGCACGGTCAAGGGCGATATTCATACCATCGGCAAAGATATCGTCGCTACCATGCTGAGTGCGTCGGGCTTCGAGGTTGTCGACCTCGGCGTTGACGTCGCGCCCATGGACGTGATCAAAGCCGCCGAATCTTCCAGCGCGCAGATCATCGGCCTTTCTGCCCTGATGACCACTTCGATGCCCTATCAACAGGAGACCATCTCGCTGTTGAACGAGCTGAAGATGCGCGGCAGATTCTGGGTCATCGTGGGTGGCGGGCCCGTCACCTCCGACTATGCCCGGCGTATCGGCGCCGACGGCTGGGCAGCCGATGCAGCCACCGCCGTGCGTGTCTGCGAACAGATGCTCGGCAACCAGGGGCAGCCATCCGGAAAATCCCTGATTTACGAGGAGAAGGGACGATGACCATCGATCGTGACCGGATTCTGCAGGTGCTCGACAAAGCCCATACCGGCCCGGTCTACAAGGACAAGGACTTCAACCTCAAGGTTATCCCGGCCGCACTGGCGCGCGCCCGTGAAAAAGTATGGATTGGCCAACACCTGCGATCCCGCGAACCCGGTCAACCGGGACGACGACCTCGCCGACCGCTACTACCATGCCGGCTTCGAGGCCGCGGTCGAGATCGGCGTCCTCTGCAAGGACACCAGCCGCGCGATCCGCTTCACTCCTGAAGAGCTGCAACAGGCCATCGACGCGGCTCCCGCCGAGTTCTGGCTCGGCGAAGGTTCTCAGCGCGTATGCTACAAGCACCGCACACCTGAAGACCCCATCAAACCGGTGTGGACCGCCCCACTCAGCATCGCCGTCACGGAAGATGTGATCGTGCCGCTCGTGGAAGGTCTGGCACGCATTCCGGAGGTTGACGCCCTCGAAGGCCCATCGCTCGAGACGGTATGGGGCCGGCCTTTACGGTCAGGTTCCCCCTACGAGCACCTCGCGGGGCACTATCAAGCCGACCTGATGCGCGAGGGCATACGACGGGCCGGGCGCGAGGGCATGCCCATGGATGCGGTTGGCAGCTCCACCACCCATTACGGCGATACTCGGTGGATACGGCGTGCCAGGCGGGTACCGTCCGCACGCAGACCTCGTGCTGATCCTCTCCATCGCGGACTTCTGGACTTCCTACGAGTCTTTCTTCAAGCTCACTCAGGTCTCCGTGTGCGGCGGGTCATACATCTCGGCCTCCTCGTGGTGCATGCTCGGTGGATACCCCGGCGGGCCGGAGGGGACCGCAGTAGCCTGTGTTGCCTACGGGTTGCTGCTTTGGGCCATCTTCCAGGGTTCGCGCTGCGGAGTGCCTCCATTTGACATCCAGTACATGGGTAATTGCGGGCGGCGGGCGCAGTGGTCGATGAGCGTGGCCAACCAGGCCGTGAGCCGGAACACGCCCGGCGTGCTGCACTCGATCAACAACCAGGTGGCCGGCCCCTGCACCAAGATGGTGCTCTATGAGACGCTGGTCGGCATGACCAACATGGCCGCGTCCGGGGTGTCGAACGTGGTCGGTACAAGATCGGCAGGCGGCCGCCTGACTAATTACCTGACGCCGCTGGAGCACCAATTTGGCGGTGAGGTCTACAAAGCTGCTGCTGGCATGTCACGGGAGCAGGCCAACGAGATTGCGCGTGCCGCTTTATCCCGAAGTACGAAGATCAGTTGCGCGAGAGGCCTGACGGGAAATCCTTCAAGGACTGCTATGACCTGGAACGGCTGGTTCCGTCCCCTGAGTGGCAACGAATGTATGATGAAGTGCGCGAGGAAACGCTCCGCGCCGGGCTAAAACTCTGACCCGCCTCAGCGACGACTGTTCGGAATATGAACAGCGCGAACTTTCCATGTCCCAAATGCTTGCTTTAGGAGAACATCAATGGAAGAGATCCTTGACCGGCTGGCGAACGCGATCATCGAAGGCGACCCGGATCTGGCCGAGGCCGCTGCGCGAGACGCTCTGGCGGCCAGCATTCCGCCCTTGCAGGCTATCGAGAAAGGTGCCAACAAGGGTATGGAGGTCATCGGGGATAGGTTCAGCAAGTACGAGATCTTCCTCCCCGAGCTGATCCTGGCAGGTGACGCCATGAATGCGGCCCTGGCAGTGCTCCTGGGCTCCCTTACCGCCGAGCAGGCGAAGGGCCTGCGCCAGGGTAAGGTCGTGATCGCCGCGGTAACGGGCGACATCCATGACATCGGCAAGAACATTGTATCGGCGTTGCTCACGGTCAACGGCTTCGAGGTGATCGACCTCGGCGTCAACGTCTGACGTGAAGCAGATCATTCACAAGGCCGAGGAGAGCAAGGCGGACATTATCGCCCTTTCCACCCTGCTTTCTACATCCTTGCCCTATCAGAAGGATGTCGTGAAGTACCTGGAGGATGCCGGCAAGCGTGACCAGTACTTCGTGATCGTGGGCGGTGGGCCGGTCGCGCCAGACTGGGCCAAGAAGATCGGCGCCGATGGCTATGGCCGTACTGCGGCCCACGCGGTCGAGCTCTGCAAGCAACTGGTCGCGCAGTGCGAGCCGCCGCTGCGAGAACCCCTAGTTTTCGACTTTCAGGCCTAAGGAGAAGAATCGATGAACCCCAAAGTTGAGAAGATCCTCACGAGCCTGGATCGCGCTTACAGTGGACCGGTGTGCACCGTCAAAGAATGGGACTCTAAGATCATCCCGCGCACGACCAAGGCCGTCCTGGCGCGCCACGGCCTCCAGAAGATGTGTAACCCTGCTGAGCCGATCAACGCCGACGACGACGTCGCGGACGCCTTCTTCAAGGCTGGCTATGAGCTGGCGCTCGAAATTGGCATGTTGTGCCCCGACACCGAGCGCATCATCAAGGCCGAGGAGAAAGAAATCCAACAGACCCTCAAGGAAACGCCCGACGAGTTGACGCTCGGCCGCGATGCCGACCTGGTGGTGATGAAACCACGCCGGCCCGAAGATCCCTACCCACCACTGGTGGCCGTTTCACTCGGCATCCTCGTCTCCGAAGAGCTTTGGGTGCCCATCGTCACCGGCATGATTCAGAAGAAACATCTGGTCGATGCCCTGCACGGGCCGTCTCTACAGACGGTCTACGGCCGCGAGATACGCTCCGGTACGCCCTACGAGACCCTTATGGGCCGCTATGAAGCGCAGTTGCGCACTGAGGCCATGTTCCGCGCCGGCCGCCCCGGCCTGGCCCAGACCGGCATCGCCGGAGCGACCACGGAATACGGGCACCTGGGCGGCATGCCGGCCCTGCCCGGCCCGGGTAACATTACGATGTCACTTTGCCCGGTCGAGCTGAAGGTCACGTTCGCCAACTTCCATCGCATCGTGCAGGGCCTGAACTACGGCAACCGGTTGCGCGTTGGCGGCTACTCCTTCATCGGGGGCTATGCCGGCTCGCCGGAAGGCGCCTTGCTGCTGAACATCGCCACCGACCTGTTGATCCCAACACTCCTTGCCGCTGACTACTGCAGCTCTTACGTCTACGACGTGCGTGTTTTTGGCAACTGTGGTCGTGATGCCGTGTGGGCGAACAGCGTCGCCATCCAGGCGGTCAGCCGCAACACCCGGTTCATGCGCAATAAGATCGTCAACGAGACAGCCGGGCCCTGCACCGAGATGTTTTTCTACGAGTCCGCCGTGGGCCTGATGAACCACTGCGTTTCGGGCGCCTCAAAGACCACGCAGCCGCGCTCGGCAGGCGGGAAGTACAAGGACCATCTCACGCCTCTCGAAGCCTGGTGGTGCGGAGAGGTCTTCAAATCTTGTGCAGGCATGACCCGCAAGCAGGCCAATGAGATCGCTAAATGCCTCATCCCGAAGTACGAGGCTCAACTCGCGGCTCCTCCCAAGGGCAAGCCCGTGCAGGAATGTTTCGATCTGCAGACCATGGAACCGTCGCCGGAATACACGGCCATCTACGAGAAGGTGAAGAACGAGTTGATCGAGCTGGGGATGCCACTCAGGTGGTAGCCGGCTAATTCGTTGCGGTCACTTTGCGGGGAGCCCGGGATGAAAAAGCTAACCTTGACGCTGGTCTCTGGACACGGCGCGCCGCAGCTCATCGAGTTCGATGAGCACGAGAGGCTTACCGTGCTCGAGCTTTTGACCGGCGCTGGGCTGGCCGGGCTTACCGACTCCGAGTGCGGTGGCGCCGGGACTTGCGGCGCATGCCGGGTCCGCGTCGTGGGCGAGGCGCCACCGCCGGCCGAAACCGATCAAATGTTCCTGACTGCCGGAGAGCTGGCGCAGGGTATCCGGCTGGCCTGCCAGCTCTGCCCACAAAGTGACGTCACCATTGCGCCGCTCGTGGCGTCCGCGCCTGGCTTCAAAGATGGCCTGTCCATGGGAACGACGCGCGGCACATCGGGGTCGCCCTCTGAAAACGCCGGCGATCCCGTCGTGCATAAGGTCGCCTGTACCATGTCCCCCGCCTCGCTCGACGATCAGCGCAGCGATTGGGAATGCCTGAATGCAGCGCTGGACGCGGCGCAATCTCCGAGTGAAGCTCCTCCCTCCGTCAGCCAGACCTCCCTCTCCAAGAGGAGCGCTTCGCTGCAGGCGCTGCGCGCCCTGCCGGCCGCCAGGCGCTCGCACGGGGGCGAGGTGACGGCCGTGACGTACGGCGACACGACGCGCCCTCCCTTTAGAATGGTCATCGCCGTCGAGCCGGGTGACACCAGCAGGCGCTCGATCGCGGCAGCCGTAGATATCGGCACGACGACCGTGGCCGTGTACCTGATGGACCTGATTGAAGGACGTCAGCTCGCAGTCACCGCAGGGACCAACCCGCAGACCGGGTATGGCGGCGATGTCATCTCACGCGTGGCGGCTGTCGTGGCTACGCCCGCTGCCTTGCCGGACATGCAGCGGCTCGTGGTGGAGGCAATCAACGGCTGGGTTGCGGAGGCTGCCGGACGCTGCCGGCCTTGATCCAAGCGAGATCTATGAGATCGTGGTCGCCGGCAATACCTGCATGATGCACCTCTTCACCGGTGTTGACCCGCGCCATATCGCCGCTGCGCCATTCGTGCCGGCATTCAGCCAGGAAGCAACATTCGCGGCCAGCGAGCTTGGCCTGGCGCTGCACAGCGCGGCCCAGCTTGCATCTTGCCTTGCGTCAGCAGCTACGTGGGCGCCGACATCGTGGCCGATATCCTGGCCACCGAGTTGCACCGGCTACCAGGCGTGCGCTTGCTGATAGACATCGGCACAAACGGTGAAATCGTGCTGGCGCGCGATGGTGAGATCATCACCTGCGCCACGGCTGCCGGCCCGGCCTTCGAAGGAGCACACATAGAGTGCGGCATGCGTGCCGCTCCGGGGGCCATCGATCACGTCAGCCGGGACGGCATGCTGCGCGCTACGCTGATCGGTGACGGCCAGGAGCCCCGTGGCCTCTGTGGCTCCGGGCTCCTCGATGCTGCCGCCGCCATGGTGGAAGCCGGAATCGTCGATCCGTCCGGGCGCTTCCAGCCACGCGAGCAGGTGCCGGCTTCTCTCGGCGAGCGTTTGATGGCTGCGGGCGGCCTGCCGGCATTCCAGCTGACCCCAGGCAGCCGGCAGCCAGTCTACGTGTCCCAGTCGGATATCCGGCAGTTGCAGATGGCCAAGGGAGCCACCCGCGCCGGCATCGAGATCCTGTTGCGCGACTTTCATCTCGATTATCAGCAGATCGACGAAGTGCTGCTGGCGGGCGCCTTCGGCAGCTTCATCGACCCGGCCAGCGCCCTGGCCATCGGCCTCCTGCCGCCGGTGCCGCTCGAGCGTGTGCGTGCCGTCGGCAACACGGCGGGCGCCGGGGCCTGTCTGGCCGCCCTCTCAGCGCAGGCCCGCGCCGAGGCGACTCAGATCGCCCAAATCGCCCGTTATGTCGAGCTGTCTACCCGGTCGGATTTCAACCGCCTGTTTTCTGCAGATGATTCCTTTCCCCAAGGGTACAAGCCGCAGCCTCGCTTCGTGATCCCGTTTCGTAGAGAGGCTGCGCACTCAGGCGGCTGGCTCCTCGCGAAAATAGGGTTTGCCGAGGGTAAGGGGCGCCATCGATCGGGCCCTGTAGGACACCAGCGCCACAATGGTCAGGATGTAGGGCAACGCCAACAGCAGTTGGAAAGGCAGGGCCACCCCGATGGCCTGTAAGGACAGCTGGATCGAATCGATCAGTCCGAACAGCAGGGCGCCCGCCAGGATCCGGCTGGGCTGCCAGTTGCCAAAAATCACGATGGCCAGGGCGATCCATCCGCGTCCATTCGTCATGTCAGGCACCCAAAGGCCTGCCGACGCCACCGAGAGAAATGCTCCACCCAGCCCGGCCATCATGCCGCCAAAGATCACAGCGCCATACTGGCGCGTCGCGATGCTGAGCCCGCGCATTTCCACAGCACGCGGGTTGTCTCCGACGCTCCTCAGCTCCAGCCCCGGTCTGGTACGATATATGAAGTACGAGACCGCCGGGACGAGAAGCAGTGCAAAGTAAGTCAGGATGCTCTGCGAAAACAGGATGGTTCCCAATGCAGGGATGCGGCTCAGCAGGGGAATATTCCAGTTTCCTTGCGAAGCGATCGACGCCAGGTTCTGCGATCCGCTGTTCTTGAAGGCCAGCCGGAACAGGTAGTACGTCAGGCCGGACGACAGGATGTTCATGGCGAGGCCCGTGACCGTCTGGTCAACCTTCAAGGTCGATGCCATGAACGCCAGCAGCAGCCCCATCAAAGCGCCCGAGCCGAGGGCACAGAGCAGTCCGAGCCAGAAGGACTTGGTCCAGTAGGTTATCAGAAAACCGACAAAGGCCCCCATGAGCATGGTGCCCTCGATGCTCAGGTTCAAGATCCCCGCGCGTTCGCCTACCAACTCCCCAATGGCAGACAAGAGGAGCGGCGTCGCGATGCGGATCATGCCCGCAAGCACGGCCACGATGAAGCCAGCGCGAAGGAGATCAGACATTGGTGTAGACTCTCCTTATCCGGTAGCGGGCCATCACATCGGCGGTGAGCAGAAACAGCAATGTCAGCCCCTGGATGGTGTCGATCAAGGCCACGGGCACGCCGGTGACGATCTGCATGGCCAGCCCCCCATTCACGAGAGCGCCAAAGAAGATGGCGGCGATGATCACGCCCACCGGATGCAGCCTTCCCAGCAAGGCAATGATGATCCCGGTAAAGCCGTACCCGGTCGAGATATCCAGGCGCAGGCGGTGCTGTAGTCCCAGCACCTCGCTCGCCCCAGCAAGGCCGGCGATGGCCGCGCTCAGGGCCATGATAAGGACGGTGAGCACTCGTACGTTGATGCCCTTCGCCCGGGCGGCATTGGGATTGCTGCCGAAGGCCCGGATCTCGTAACCAAACGTTGTCTTCCAAAGCAGAAAATACACCACTGCCAGCCACCAGAAGCGCCAGGACGAAACCCAGATGCAGGCGACCGCCGCTGAGGAGGCGTGGCAAAGAAGCAGAGTCGGGCGTCGGAGCCGTCTGAAAGTAGTGAGACCCCGGTTCCTGCCAGAGCCCACCGAGAAGGAAGGAGAGCACGTAGGTGATGATAAAGTTCATCATCACGGTCACGATGATCTCGCTTGCGCCATAGCGGGCCTTCAAGAAACCCGCGACCGAGCCCCAGGCAGCTCCCCCGATGCCGGCCGCCACCAGCGCGCAAGGGATGGCCAGGGCCGGCGGCACCCCGCCCAGTCCTGTGCCGGCCCAGTAGGCCGCCATCGCCCCGGCAAAGAACTGGCCTTCCGCCCCGATGTTCCACATGCCGCCACGGACAGCGACCGCAACGGCCAGGCCCGTGAAGATCAGGGGGGTCGCCTGCACCAGGGTTTCGATCACGGCAGACCGGGTGCCGAAGGCGCCTCGCACCATAGCGGCAAAGGCCACGAGCACGTTTACGTGCGCCGCAGCGATCAGCGCAGCCGTTACCGCCAGGGCAGCCAGCAAGGCAATGATGAGCGCGCCGATCTGGGTCGCAGCCGGCACGTGCATGCGCCTTTCCAGCCTCCAATGCCCGATTTGCCGCGCGCCCTGAGCGGCCTGCGCTCCGCGCGCCGGCGGCCGGCCGTCGGCGCGCGCCCCTTCGCTTGACAGGGTCATACGGTTCCCTCACATCCGGCCATCAGGAGGCCAACTTTCTCGCGGGTCGCCCCCTCGGCATCCAGCACGCCGACGACCTTGCCCTTGAACATGACGGCGATGCGGGTGGCAAGATTGAAGATTCTCGTCCAGGTCTTCCGAGATGAGCAGGATCGCGGCCCCGCGGTCCCTCTCTTCCAACAGGCGTATGCGGACATACTCCGTGGCCCCCACGTCGAGCCCGCGTGTCGGCTGGCTCACGATGAGACACCTGGGCTGTTGGGAAAGCTCCCTTGCCATGATCACCTTCTGGAGGTTGCCACCGGAGAGCACCCGGGTCGTGTTGCGCGCTGAAGGTGTGGCGATATCGTACTTGGCAATCGCGTCGCGGGCGAAAGCGTCGATGGCTGCCTGGTTGAGCAAGCCCCCCTGCGAAAATGGGCTCTTCCGTTGGATGCCAAGGATCAGGTTCTCATCGACCCGGAAGTTCATGACGAGTCCCTGGCGCATGCGGTCTTCGGGAACGCTGGCCACGCCTTGGTCGGCAATGTAGCTCGGCGAGCGATTGGTCAGAGCCTTGCCTGCCAGCGTCACCCGGCCCGACGTCGCTTTCCTGACGCCGATGAGAACATCATACAGCTCACTTTGTCCGTTGCCCGACACACCCGCCACGGCGACGATCTCGTTCGTGCGCACGTCCAACGAAATCCCTTGCAGCACTTCCACCCCGCGATCATCGTGGGCCCGCAGGTCGCTGATCTCGAGGAGCGCGGCGCCGGGGGTGGCCTGGCCCTTATCTATTTGGAGTTCAACCTCGCGGCCGACCATCAGCCTTGCCAGTTCCCTGGGGGTCATGTCCGACGTGTTGGCCGTGCCCACAACCTTGCCCTTCCGCATGACGGTCACGCGGTCGGATACCTGCATCACTTCGTTCATCTTATGGGTGATGAAGATCAGCGACAGACCGTCGGCCTTCATCTTCTTGATGATCGCAAAGAGCTTGTCGGCTTCCATGGGCGTGAGGGACGCTGTGGGCTCGTCGAGGATCAGCAACTCGATCCCAACGTAGAGAGCCTTGAGGATCTCCACCCACTGCTGCTCCCCGACACACAGACGCGAGATGGTGGCGGAAAGGTCCATCTGGATATCATAAGTCGAGCACAATGTTTCCAGCTTGCGCATGGCCGCCTGCATGTCGATGCGCAGGCCACCGCGTTGGGTGCCCATGACGATATTCTCGAGCGCAGAGAGCGGCGGGATGAGAACGAAGTGCTGGTGTACCATGCCGATGCCGAGCTGTATGGCATCCTTGGGCGACGCAATCGTCACGGCTTTGCCTTTGTAGCGAATGGTCCCTAAATCGGGCCGGTGCACGCCGTAGAGGATCTCTGCCAGCGTGCTCTTGCCTGCGCCGTTCTCGCCCAGCAGGCAATGAGCTTCCCCCCGCCGCACGGAAAACGACACATCATCGTTCGCCAGCACCTGCGGAAAGCGCTTGCTCAGGTGCTCCACCTGAAGCAGCACATCGCCGTCACCGTCAGGAACGGGCCTCACAGTCGCATCCATGGTCGCGCACGCTCCTTACAACCGCCACAGGTGCCCTTGTCACAGGCGCAACAAGGGCACCTTCCTCAATCGTTAGACCTCGGATCGCAAAGTACTGCGCAGGCTGCCGGAGGTCTGCCCTAGCAGCGCCCACCCCAGGCGGGCACCGCGTTTTGCGATTCCCACTCGCCTAGCGGTGGATCACTGGGCGGGCGCCTGATCGTTGAAGGGAACCTGCAAGGCTCCCGACATGATGTCGGCCCTGGCCTTCGTCACTGCATCCTTTACGTTCTGGGGCAGGTTGAACGCGGGATTCAGCGAGATGTCGCCGCCGCCATCCTTCATGAAGTACATGACGTCTTTGGTCGGCGCGTTGTAGGCCGCGCCCGTCGTGGCATGATTCCACCAGGCATCGATCACGAACTTGGTGTCAGGGTCCCAGAGGGCCACGACGCTGATTGGAATGACGTTCGGAGCGATCGAGTTCTGATCCACGAAATAGCCGATGCAGCTTACATTCTTCTCGGTGCAGGCGTCGAAGGGACCAAAGCGTTCGGCGAAGACGAAGTCCGAACCGTCGGCGATCTGCGCCAAAGCCGACTCTTTGGCCTTGGCCGGGTCGAACCAGCTCTGGATGAAGGCGATTTTGGTCTTGATGTTGGGATTGACCGATTTGGCTCCCGCGAAGAAGCCGTTGATCGGCAGGTTCACATTCGCGTACGGGTAACCACCCACCGCCGAGATAGTGTTGGTCTTGGTCATCATGCCGGCAACGATTCCGGCGAGATAGGCCGGCTCGTGGTCGTACACGTCGACCCAGAAGATATTGCCCCCTGGAGCCGCGTTGCCCGAGCCCGTCACCACCCAGGCGATATCCGGGTAGTCCTTGGCTGCCGCTTTGACGCCATCGATGAAGGTGCTATGCGCCCAGATGATCTGGTACTTGCCCGTCTGGGCGTATTGGCGCAGAACCCGCTCGGCATCGGGCGGTTGCACATTCTCCGTATAGTCAAGATTGATGGTCAGGTTGTGGTCGTTCGACTTCTTGAACCGGTCGATGGTCTGTAACCATGAAGTGTTCCACGGCTCCTCGATGGACGTAATGAAGATGGCCGCGATGTTCAGCGTGGTGGGCGCGTTCGCCGGTGCCGCCACTGTAGGTGTCACCGCAGCCGTAGTCGTCATGGCCGTTGTGCCGGCGACGGCAGCCGTGGTCGTCATCGCCGTTGTGCCGGTGACAACGGCCGTCGGTTCCGGCATCGCCCCCGACAACTGCCCCGCCGTCGGTGCATCGGCATTCGCCGGAACTTGCAGGATACCTGACATAATCGCGGCCTGGTCTTTGTTGACCAGGTCCACCACATCCTGGGGCAGCTTGCTCGTATAATTCGGGCTGAGGGCGAAACTGCTGCCACCGTCCTTCATCGAGAAAGCGACATCCGAGGTCGCCGCATTGTAGGGCGTGCCCTGGGTCACATGGTTCCACCAGGCGTCGATGACGAGTTCCACATCGGGGTCCCAGTTGGCTATGGCGCTGGCCACCACGCTCGGAGACATGGAGTTCTGGTCGGCGAAATAGCCAATGCAATAGACGCTCTTCTGGTCGCAGGCATCGAACGGGCCGAAGCGTTCGGCAAAGATGTAATCGGCGCCATCGGCGATCTGCGCCAGGGCGGATTCCTTGCCTTTTGTAGGATCCCACCAGCTCTGGATGTAGGTGACCCTGGCCTGGACCTTGGGGTTGACGGCCTGCGCGCCGGCGATGAAAGCGTTCACCGGGTCATTCACGTTGGCATATGGGAAGCTCGCCACGGCCCCGATGATGTTGCTCTTGGTCATCTTGCCGGCGATGATCCCCGTGAGATAGGCCGGCTCCTGGTCGAACACGTCGACCCAGAAGATATTCCCGCCGGGAGCCTTGTTGCCGGAACCCGTCACCACCCAGGCGATGTCGGGATATTGCTGGGCGAGAGGCTGGACGGCATCGATATAGCTGCTGTGCGCCCAGATGATCTGGTACTTGCCGGATGCTGCATACTGTTGGAGCACACGCTCGGCATCGGGCGGCTGTACGTTCTCGGTGGAGTCGAGGTTGATGGTTAGATTGTGCTTGTTCGACTTCTTGAGCCGGTCGATGGCCTGTATGAAAGAAGTGT
>CAWEHT010000107.1:0-27525 GCA_963808455.1 uncultured Chloroflexia bacterium
ATGTTGACTTTCGCGCAGCCCGCGCGATGAGGTCCTGGAACTGCTCCTTGGTCAGCCCGGTCCCACCGTGCAGGGCGATCGGGATGGGAATCGTGCTGGTGATGTCGGATACGCGCTGGGCGTCCAGCTTCGGGGTCGTCTTGTAGACCCCGTGGGCGTTGCCGATGGCCGGGGCAAAACAGTCGATCCCGGTGGCGCGCACAAAATCGAGCGATACTTCGAGGGTCTTGCGGTTCGATTCCTCATCGGAGCCGACACCATCTTCGACGCCCTTGATGGTCTCGATCTCGCCCTCTACGCCGGCGCCGCAGCGGCGAGCTTCGGCAACCACCTCGATCGTCTGGCGGCGGTTCTCCTCGTAGGGCAGCGCCGAGGCATCGAACAGAACGGAGCTCCAGCCTTTTGCCAGGCAGTCGGTGATCAGCGCCCTTTCCGGGCAGTGGTCCAGGTGCAGGCAAACGGGCACCTTGCTGTGCCGCGTCATCTCGATCCACATGCCATACAGCACGTCGATGCCGATCGACTTCACCGTCTTGACCGAGGTTTGGAGGATCACGGGAGAGTGGGCGTCCTCGGCGGCCGACAGAACGGCCTCCATGGTCAGGTCATTCACGATGTTGAACGCGGGGACACCATACCGTTTGTCAAAAGCGTCCTGCAGGATCTCCTTGAACGACACGACAGGCATACGGCCCTCCTCAGATAAAGCTTGGCTGGCCCCAAGCCTCGGCGGCGGCAAGGCTGGAAGCCATCAACGGTAGAGAGTAACAGTCAACGCGTATCGGTCGCCTCGATTGTAACAATAGGCGAACTCGACCGGTGTGCCATCGTCGGCGTAGACGGTCCGTTCCTTGTACAGAATGGGGGCGCCGACTGCGATGCCAAGCACGCTGGCCATTTCCTCGCCGGCCGCGCGCTTTCCACGTGCTGGGTAGCTCGCTTGACGGGATAACCATGAGCTTCGAACAGGTCCCAAAGATGGCGCGCTTCCAGATCCTCCTGGAGAATGAGGGGAAAGAGCCGATAAGGGATGTGTGCATCGTGGACGGTGACAGGGACACCGTTGGCCAAGCGGAGGGTCTTGACGTGGCCCACCAGCTCGCCTTCTTGCAGGCCGAGGGCCTTGGACACGTGCAGCTTGGCCGGCAGGATGTCGGCAATGAGGACCTTGACCCGGATGTCGATGCCCTGCGCCCTGGCCGTCTCGGCGAAGCTGGTGAGGCGCGAGTGATCGCGCTCCATCACCGGCTGGGCGACGAAGGTGCCCACGCCCTGCCTCCGGTACAACAAGCCCTCATCGACCAGGTCCGCGATCCCATTGCGGACAGTCATGCGAGTGACGCCAAACCTGGCTGCCAGCTCTTCTTCCGACGGGATCCGCTGACCGGGCGCCAGGGCCTGCTCCCGGATATCGGCGCGCAAGGCTTCCCGGATCTGTGCATACAGAGGGACGGCATCCGTCCGAGTCACAACCACCATGGTTAGTGCCAGTTCCTTAGCTGACCCTGTCTAGACAACAGCTGGTCCTCGTCTAGACATCTAGACAGAGTCTACATCAAAGGTGGCCGGCTGTCAAGGGGTTTCTCGCGGGGCTCTGTCTGCTACAATGGGTTGTTCGCGGAACTCTGTGTGCCGCCCGGAAGCGTTTGGGACGGCATCCGCCGGCTGCCGGAGGCCGTCCGGCCTGGGAAGGCGGCCCTCGGCCCTGGCTGCCGGGCAACGCCCGGTGGGGCGCGGCCTGGAGAGCGCAGTCGGGGCACGGGTTCGTGAGCGGCGTTCTGGAGCCAATGGTCAGCCCGGCAACACCTCGCCAAAGACGCGAGCCATGTTGCGCCAACAGACTTTTTCGACCTGAGACTCGCTCAGGCCGGCCTCCAGCAGCGCGTCGGCCAGGCCGGGATAGCTCTCGACGCCGGTCACGCCTGTAGGCAGCGCCGACACGCCGTCCAGGTCGCCGCCCAGGCCCACGGCATCCTCCCCGCCGACCTGGATGGCATGGACCACATGGCGGGCCAACCACGCGCCGTCGCCCGGAGTGACAGACCGCAGCCCCTCGTCGAGGGCCATGCCGATCCGCTGCCTGTCCTCCGCCCCACGGGCCTCACGCAACGCGTCCCTCTCCGCCTTGAAGAGCGGCCTCGTCGCCGCCTCGTAGCGCGGGTCCAGGTACTCGGGGGCCAGTGTGGCGCCCACCACCCCGCCGCGCTCGGCCACCGCACGGATCATCTCGTCGGTCAGGTTGCGGGCATGGGGGCAGAGGGCGCGGCAGTTCGAGTGGCTGGCGATGTAGGGGCGCCGGGCCAGGGCTTGTATCTGCCAGAAGGCATCATCGGAGAGGTGCGAGACGTCGACCATCACGCCGAGCGCTTCGCATTGCTCGACGAGCCGCGCGCCCTCGTCGGTCAACGGCCCGCCCTCCCCGAGCACTGCGCCTGAGAACGCGTTGTTGCCCCAGGCAGGGATGACGTTTCTGACGCCCAACTGGAAGTAGTGCTCCAGGTTCTCGGCCCGGCCACCCAGGCAGTCGGCCCCTTCGAGGCCCAACAGAGCGTAGACTGCGCCGCCGGAAGCAGGCGAAGCCACCGAGGGAGCCGTACTCTTCTCATGTTCCCAGGCTGCTGGCCGCTGTCCCCCATCCCCTGGGTCCGATGTGCCCTGGCCAAAAGCAGCGCGGATATCGGCCGCGGTCAGCGCCAGGCGCAGCCGGCCGCCCGCCGCGGACACCCAGCCGTGGATCGTCGCCAGGGCATGCTTCGCATGGCCCTCCATGTCGCCGTCCGGTGGCCGGATGCCCTGGGCCATGAACACAGCAAACAGTTGGACACAGCTGCCGGCGGCGGCCAGCCGCGGCAGGTCGAGGTGTGCCTTTCCCCCGTTGACGAAGTCGAGGCCGTTGTCCAGGGTTTTCAGCACGGTGTCACAGTGTGCGTCAAAGAATCTCACGTTGCCCCCGCAGTTCAGCGCCGATTCCCGGCCGGTCCGGCAGTTGCAAGCAGCCGGATGTGTCGAAGTGCACGCCCTCGAACGGGTCATTGTCGATCAGCAACGGGGCGTCGAGGTCGAGCCAGTCGGCCAGGCCGGCCAGTTGGGCCGCGGCCGTCGTCCCCAGCGACGTCTCGATCATACAACCCAACATCACCTTGAGCCCGAGCTGCTTTGCGCGGCGGGCCGCCCGCACGGCGGCAGCGATGCCCCCAATCTTCTGCAGCTTCAGATTGACGCCCTTCAGGTGCGCTGCGGACACGCGGTCCAGGTCGGCATAGGTTTGGAACGATTCGTCGGCCACCACCGGCAGGTCGGTGCCGGCCTGCACCAGCGCCAGCCCGTCATAGTCCTGCCTGCCCACGGGCTGCTCGATCAGCTCCACGCCATACGATTCCAGCCGGCGTGCCCAGCGGACGGCTTCTTCAGGCACCCACGCGCCGTTGGCATCCACGCGCAGCCGCGCATCGGGCCGCGCCCCGCGGACGGCTGCGAGCCGCGACGCGTCGTCGTTGCTCCCCAACTTCACCTTTAGCACAGAGAAGGCGGTCGCGGCAGCCGCCTGGCGCGCCATCTCATCGGGCGCCGCGATCGATACGGTAAAAGACGTGGGGAGGTGAGGGGGGTTGGGCAGCCCGAGCGCCCGATAGAGTGGGATTTGCTGGCGGCGGGCGATCCGGTCGTGCAACGCCATGTCCAGCGCACAGCGTGCGGAGGCCGGCCCGGCCTCTCCCACCCAGGCTGCCACTTCGTCGGTGAACTCGGGCAAGGGGTCACTGCGTCCGGCCTGGGCGGACCAATAGCCTTCTTTGTCGGCCTCACGCACACCGTAGTACGGAGGTATGGCCTCCTCGCCCCATCCCTCGTCGCCGGCCAGGCGCAACCAGCACGTCTGCCGGGTCTCGGTCGGGCCGTAAGACAGCCCAAACGGCGTGCGCAGCTGCAACGACAGGCGCCGCCACACGAACCGTGGCGCGTGATCAGCCATACGGACCTCCTCGCCATTCCCATATTGCCCCGCCGCGGGAGATCTTCGACCGTGGGGTCCCTTTGCCACGCTGACTGAGGATAGCACATAGGCGGGTGGAGAACAAGGGATCGACCGGGCCGCTATGTTATGATATGAAGCAGGTCAAGAAAGGATACGCGCTTGAAAAAGGCCTCGCCTATCGCCATCTGGGCCGCTCTGGTGGCCGTCTATCTGGTCTGGGGCAGCACTTACCTGGGCATGCGCCTTGCGGTGGCGACGATCCCACCCTTTCTGATGGCCGCCTGCCGCTATCTGATAGCCGGCGGGGCTCTCTACGCGCTCCGGCGCCGGCTCGGCGATCCGCGGCCCTCCCTCCGCGAGTGGCGCAGCGCCGGCATCGCCGGCTGCCTGCTGTTGACGCTGGCCAACGGCGGCGTGGCATGGGCCGAGCAGCATGTGGCCTCCGGCATGGCGGCGCTGATCGTGGGCAGTGTGCCAGTGTGGCTCGTGGCCTGCGAATGGGCGCTTCCCGCATTCCGGAACCGGGGCGGGGCAGCCGGCAGACCCGGCGCGCTCGGGCCCCGGCCCGCTGGCTCTGGCCGGCGTCCTCGGTGGGCTGGTGGGGATCGTCGTCCTGATCGGGCCGGGCCTCACCGGGGTTGGCGCGTCCATCGAGCCAGCCGCCTTGGCCGTGCTGTTGGTAGCCACCATCACGTGGGCCGTCGGCTCGCTCTACAGCCGCGACGCGGTCCTCCCCGCGTCCCCTTTGATGGGCACTGCGGCAGAGATGCTGGCCGGTGGCGCCGGGCTGCTCGCCCTGGGCGTCTTTTCGGGCGAGTTCAACCAACTCCACATCAGCCAGATCAGCACGACCTCGCTGCTCAGCCTGGGCTACCTGGTGATCTTCGGTTCGTGGGTGGGATTCAGCGCCTACGTGTGGCTGCTGCGCGTGGCGCCCACCTCGTTGGTCGCAACCTATGCTTACGTCAACCCCATCGTGGCCCTTTTCCTCGGCCACCTCATTGTCGCTGAGCCGGTGGGCTACCGCACGCTGCTGGCAGCAGCGATCATCATCGGGTCGGTGATGGTAACGAACCTGGGCGCTACCACACGGCACAAGCCCCGAGCGGGCGCAGAGCAAGTGAGCGGTTGAGACGCGCCGCGGCAAGCGCCTGGCCGAGCGCGAGCCACGGGCGTTGTTAGGGGCGCAGCCCCCGAGCTGGGGGCGTGGGGGCCGGGTGGCCCCCACCAGAATACGAGAAACAATGCCAGATGAGAGGCGCCTGTGCCCAGGCGCAAACATCCGGGGATTTCACGGCGAGAAGATAGCCGATCACCGTCATGACAGCAGGCTGGCGGTCGCTACGACGGCAGCCTGGTACCGATGAACCCGGATGCTCCACGCAGGAAAGTACCAATCGGCAGCACCCGTTTGCCTGCCAGCTGCACTTCATCCAGGCGCAGCACGCCGCCTCCGGCGACTGCCGCGGCCCCGTCCAAGACGGGGATCACCCGGCCCGGCTCCGCCTCTGCGGGCACCTCGACCACAAAATCGGCGTGCGCGTGATGCACCTTGAGGAGCTGGCCACGCCAATAGGTATACGCTGAAGGCCACGGGCTGTACGCCCGCACCTGGCGCTCGATGGCCACCGCCGGCTGGCTCCAATCGATCTGCCCGGCTTCCTTGGCGATGCGTGGTGCAAACGTGGCCTGGGCGTCGTCCTGCGGCGTGGGCACGAGTTCACCGCGGCAGGCAGCGCGGCAGAGTAGCGATCAGCAGCCGGGCGCCCAGCGCGGCGAGCTTCGCGGTCAGGCTGCCCGTGGTGTCCTCGGGGTCGATGGGCAGGCTGGCGCTTGCCAGCACTGGCCCCGTATCGAGGCCGGCTTCGACGCGCATGATGCTGATACCGGTGGCCGCATCGCCGGCCAGGATGGCTGCCGCGATGGGCGCGGCGCCGCGGTGCCTTGGCAGCAGCGAGCCGTGGATGTTCAGGCAGCCGTCGCTGGGCAGATCGAGGATCGGTTGCGGCAGAAGCAGGCCATACGCGGCGACCGTAATCACCTCGGGCTGGAGTTCCGCCACCGCAGCCTGCGCCTCGGCGTCACGCAGCGTGCTGAGCTGCAGAATCGGGAGCCCGTTGGCCCACGCGAGTTGTTTGACAGGGGACTCTTCGACCCGTTGCCCCCTTCCGGCTGGCCGGTCGGGCCGGGTCAGCACGCCGACCACATCGTAGCCTTCGCTCAGCAAGGCTGCCAGCGCCGGAACGGCAAAGCTCGGTGTCCCCATGAAAACCACGCGTGTCATGTTGAACTCCATTCTGCGGAACGACATCGGGGGCAATTCCAGCTATCATAGCGCCTTCCGCTGGCGCACACAAATCGATGTTGACACCCCGGACAGGGATGACCTATACTTTTCCCAGGCCACACGACAGGTACCGGACCCAGCCTATCAGGAGGTCAGCATGAATCAGCCAGAGATCGGCCCACAGGATCAGTCCAGCCTGGACGATCGCCGCTGGGCGCTGCTATCGTACTTGTTCACGCCCGTGGTCCCCGCCCTGCTCTTGCTGAGGGAAGATATCAGGACGCGGCCCTACGTCAAGGCTCACCTCGCCCAGGCCATGGCTCTGGGCGTTCTGCAGGTCGCGCTGTTGATCCTGGCGCCCTTCACATTCTGCTTGAGCGCCATCGCTTTCTTGCTGCTGTACTGCGCGCTCATCTACTGGGGGATCATGGCCTACAACGGCCAGTACAATCGGATCCCGTGGGTGACGGATTATGTCACGAAGATGGGGTGGGCGTGAGGAGCAAACGCTGGAACCTTTGGCCGGCCTGCCCCGCCGACCACTTCGCCCGGTTTCCGCACTTGCACCGGCTCCTCGTCCAGATCCTCTACAACCGCGGCGTCACCGCCCCTGACGACGTGGAGGCTTTCCTGACCGGCAGGCTGCGCTTCGACAACCCGTTCAAGATGCGGGGCATCGGCGAGGCCGTCACACGATTGCGCCGGGCCATCGACCGGCACGAGACGATCGCGGTATACGGCGACTTCGACGCAGACGGCGTGACGGCGACGGCCCTTCTCGTGGAAACGTTGGATGCCCTCGGCGGCCAGGTCCGGCCATACATCCCGAACCGCGTCGATGAGGGTTATGGCCTCAACTGCGAAGCCCTCGAGCGGCTGCATGCCTTGGGCACGACGCTGGTCGTTACCGTGGACTGCGGCGTCAGGTCGCTGGAAGAGGTGGCTTTTGCCAAACGGCTGGGCATGGATGTCATCGTCACCGATCATCACGATGTCGCAAAGTGCCTGCCCGAAGCGCGGGCCGTGATCAACCCGAGGCAGGACGGTTGCGGCTATCCCTTCAAGGACCTCGCTGGCGTAGGCGTCGCCTTCCGGCTGGCGCAGGCGCTCTTGAGGGCGCGGCAGAACTACGACCATGCTCCGGCCGGGCTGGCCGATGGGGATCTCTACGATCTGGTGGCGCTCGGCACGGTGGCCGATGTCGTCCCACTCCTGGGCGAAAACCGCGACCTCGTGCAAAAGGGACTGGCCAGCCTGCGCCACCCGCGGCGGCCGGGCCTAGTCGCCATGCTGGAAGCCTCGAAGCTGCAGGCCGGGCGCGTGGACGCCACGAGCATCGGCTTCATCCTGGGGCCGCGCCTCAACGCGGCCGGGCGGCTGGCCACTGCCGACATCAGCTACGAGCTTCTGACCACCCGCGACCCGGCAAGGGCAGCGGATCTGGCTCAGCAGCTCAAGCTGCTCAACCGCCAACGCCAGGACGAGACGCTCGCCCTAGTCAACCTCGTGAAAGCAAAAATCGCCCAATCCGGCGCGGAGCGTTACCTTTACGTGGCGGCCGAGAGAGGCTACCGCCGCGGCATCGTCGGGCTGGCCGCCGGCCGCGTGGCCGAGGAGCTCTACCGGCCGGTTGCAGTGGCCGAAATCGCCGGCGACCGGGTCATCGGTTCTGCCCGGAGCATCCCCGAGTTTGACATCACCGCGGCGCTGGACTCGTGCAAGGAAGCGGACGACGGGATGCTGATCCGCTATGGCGGGCACGCCATGGCCGCCGGGTTCACCGCGCCGGTGGACAGGCTGCCGGCGCTGACCGAACGCCTGGAGGCGCTGGCCCGCGATGAGCTGGGTGGCAAAGAGTTGGCCCCGGCTCTGGATATCGACGCCGAAGTGGGCCTGGACGAGTTGGATTACGCCACCCAGGAGCTGTTGGCGCAACTCAAGCCGTGCGGCCGCGGCAATCCGCAGCCCGTCCTGGCCAGCCGTGGCCTGGAGGTCTGTGAATGCCGCCTGGTTGGCCGTGACGAACAGCACCTCAAGCTCGCCGTGCGTGATCCACGGGCGACCGGGGCACGGCGCGGGCAAGTCTGGCCGGCCATCGCGTTCCGGCAAGGCGAATGGTACGGGCGCCTGAAGACGCCTGCCCGCGCCGACCTGGCCTTCGCCCTCGAGGTGGACGAATTCAACGGGGAACGCCGGCTGCAGCTCAACGTCAAGGACCTTCGGCCCTGGGCTGATGCGCCGTCTGGAGGATAACAGGATGAACGAAAAGAAGCGATCGTGGTGGGCGCGCCTGGGGCTGCCCTTGCAGGTAGGCTCGGTCTGCGCGGCGCTCGGCATCGCGCTGGCGGTCATTGGGATCGCCCGCGGCAACGTGCCTCTGAACCCGCTGTCCATCTTTCTGGCCTTCTTGATCTCGGGCGGCAGCTGGGGGCTGGTCAGCTGGGCGATCACCACGGCAGCCGTGGACGTCGAGCGGGACATCGCCGACGAGGAGGCGCACGATGGCCAGCCTTGAGGAATTCCGCGCGTTGCAAGGCTTCATCCTCGACCTGGACGGCGTGGTCTATCGCGGCGACCATCCGGTCGCCGGAGCGCCCGAGTTCCTCGCGCATCTTCGCGCGGCCCGCGTGCCCTACCGGTACGTGACCAACAACTCGAGCACGCCACCGTACCGGGTTGCCCGGCGGCTCTGCGACATGGGCATACCCGCAACAATGGACGACGTGCTGACCTCGGCTGAGGTCACGGTTGCGGTCCTGTCCGGGACCATGCCGGGATGCCGGGTCTTCCTCATCGGGGAGGATGGGATCCGCGAAGCGCTGCTGGCGGCGGGCTTCGTGATCGTCAGCGATTACAAGGAGGCCGAGGCCGTCGTGCTCGGCTGGGATCGCCAGCTCACGTGGGCCAAGCTGCGGGACGCAGCCCTGGCCGTGAGAGCAGGTGCGCCGCTGCTGGCGACGAACAGCGACCGCACTCTGCCCTCGGAAATCGGCGAGGTGCCCGGCGCCGGCTCTGAGTTGGCGGCCCTCGAAGCGGCTACCGACGTCAAAGCCAGGGTGATCGGCAAGCCGGCACCGACGATGTTCCAACACACGCTGAAACTCCTGGGCACGCCTGCCGGGCTGACCGCGTGCGTGGGCGACCGTCCTGAAACCGATATTGCCGCCGGGCAGGCTGCGGGGCTGCGCACCATCGGCGTGTTGTCGGGAGCGGGCTCGCGCGCGGGGTTCGCCGCCCTTGCGAGCCCGCCCGACTGGCTGCTCCAGGATCTGGCGGAGCTGGATGGCAGGTACTTTTCTGCTCCCGGCTCGTCGCACGACCCTGCATTTATTCCAACAGCCCGTTGATGGCGATGAGCCGGCTGTACCACTGGGCGCTGGCCTTGGCGATGCGCGTCTGTGTGGCATAATCCACATAGAGCAGCCCGAAGCGCTGGGTGTAACCGCGAGCCCACTCGAAATTGTCCATCAATGACCACACGAAGTATCCCTGGAGCGGCACACCGGCGGAAATCGCGCGTGCGGCCGCCTCCACGTGCCGGCGCAGATAGGCAACGCGGGCAGGGTCGTCGACGGCGCCGGGCGGCTCCTCCCGGTCGGCATACGCGGCACCGTTCTCCGTGATGTAAAACGCCGGAAAAGCGGCCGCATACTCTTGGTGCAGGCGCGTGAGCATTTCGAAGAGGCCATCCGGGTAGACCTCCCACCCCAGGCCGGTAACCTCCCCCTTGGTCACCTCGACCGGCCGCCTGCGCTTGCCGGGCCCACCTGGAGCACGCACGATGGTGCGGAAGTAGTAGTTGACGCCCAGAAAGTCCAGCGGCGCGGCGATGGTTTTCAGGTCACCCTCGCGCACGAACGGCATGGGCAGGTGATGGTAATCCTGCACATCCTGCGGATAGCCACGCCCGGCGACCGGATCAAGGTACCAGCGGTTGTTGACGCCGTCTTCCCGGCGCGCCGCTTGCTCGTCGGCCTCGCTCCCCGAAGCGGGCACTTGTGGCGTGAGGTCGAGCGTGATCCCTACCTGAGCGCCCGGAACATCGCGCCGCAAGACCGGCACGGCCATCCCGTGGGCCAGCAGCAGATGGTGCGAGGCAGCCAACGACGCAGCAGGATCACGCACGCCCGGGGCGTGTTCGCCGGTCAGGTAGCCCAGGCGAGCGCTGCACCTCGGCTCGTTCAACGTGATCCAGGAGCGCACGCGGTCGCCCAGGCGCCTGGCAAGGAGCTCCGCGTAGCCGGCGAAAGCATCCGCGACCTGCCTGGCAGGCCAGCCGCCCTGGTCTTGCAAGGCTTGCGGAAAATCCCAGTGGTAGAGGGTGACGAAAGGCGCGATCCCCGCGGCCAGCAAGGAGTCGACCAGACGGCTGTAAAAATCGAGCCCGGCCGGATTGGCCTTGCCGTAGCCCGCGGGCAACACGCGCGGCCAGGAAATCGAGAAGCGGTACCCGCCATGCCTTTCCCTGGCCAGCAATCCCACATCCTCACGCCAGCGGTGATAATGGTCACAGGCGATATCGCCGGTGCTCCCATCCATTATTTTGCCGGGCGTGTGCACGAAGCGGTCCCAGATCGATTCACCTTTGCCGTCCTCGTCGTAGCCCCCTTCGATCTGGTAAGCTGAGGTGGACGTGCCCCAGACAAAGCCCGACGGAAAGATGGATGCCTGTTCGGCCATGAGACCTCCTCGATGCCCCGGAGCCATCAGTGTCTTTCTGTTTGTTGGCTGAATCGTCATTCCATACGACGCCGTGCGGGCAAAATGGTTACGTGGGGGCCGGAGATACATTTGCCAAATCCGGCGCCCTTTGTTATACTCTTGTTTGGTCGCGGGGCGTAGCGCAGCCAGGTAGCGCACTTGAATGGGGTTCAAGTGGTCGGAGGTTCAAATCCTCTCGCCCCGACTGGTGAGGAGGGGGTGGGAATGGTCCCACCCTTACATTTTGTCCTTCAGCCGCTGATTTGTCGGCCGTTGCGTGTGAGATGACCGATGGTGGCATCGGGCCGGTTCAGCCGGACCTCGAACTCTTGGACAGGATTGAGCAGGGGATGGGCATCACGGCCGATCTCAGCCGTTCGGATCTCCTCTTGCTTCGCTTTGGCCTGGACAACGAGTTCATCGTGCAGGCACAGGCCCGGCCGCACTCCATCGCCTCGCTTTACTCCACGCGGCTGGTCGGCCAGGCGTTGAGCGGAAGCGATTATCAGGCCCTGGATGAGGCCTGGCATGGGCGACGCCACGTAAAGATCCACCGTGACCTGTTGCCCTCCGGCGCCCCGGTGATCCAGGACCTGTTTCCCGTGGTGGGGCGCGATGGCCAACAGCTGGCCCTCTTGAGCGTGGAAATCAGCCAGATCCAGCTCGAGCGCCATCGCACGCGCGACAAGTCCTTCCAGCGCATCATCGAGCTGCTCAAGCTCCAATGCATGCGTGGGGAACTTACCTCGGCAGCCAACCTCTCGCCGTTCACCGAATTCGACGGCGTGCTCCTCGTCGATCCGCAGCGCCGGATCACGTACCTGAGCGGGATAGCCAACAACCTGTATCGGCGTCTGGGTTATCTGGAAGACCTGCGCAACAAGAAGCTGTCCTTTCTCAATACGACGGATGATGCCATGGTTGTAGCCGCGCTGAATGCCGGCGCCCCGCTCGAGACTGAAGTCCACGAAGGCAGCCGGGCCTGGGTGCGCAAGGTGCTGCCTGTATGGGATCGGCCCAGCTCACTGCGGCGCCTGGCGCGCTTCCTCGACCAGGATATCCCGCCAAGGGAAATCCGCGGGGTCTTGATCATGGTCCACGACGCGACCGAAGAGCAACGCAAGCGGCAGGAGCTCAAGGTGAAGTCCACCATGATTCAGGAAGTGCACCACCGCGTGAAGAACAACTTGCAGACGGTCGCTGCCATGCTGCGGATGCAGGCCCGGAGAACCGACGACCCGCTGGCATCGCAGGCGATCCACGATGCCATCAGCCGCATCCAGAGCGTGGCCGTGATCCACGAGTTCCTATCGCGCGACGAAAGCCAGTCCATCAACCTTCGTGACGTCTGCCAACGCATCATCAGCCAGAATGGCCAGGTATCCATGACGCCTGGCACGCAGATCAGCTTCGGGCTGGAGGGGCCCAGCATTTACCTGCCGAGCCAGCAGGCCACGGCCTGCGCCCTCGTGGCGAATGAGCTGATCCAAAACGCCGTCGAGCACGGCTTCGAGATCAAGAAACAGGGTGAGAGTACGTGTCTGCCTGACCGACGGCCCGGATGCCGTGATCATGGAAGTGCGGGACGACGGCGACCGCCTCCCCGACGAGTTCAAGCTGGGCAGCACCGGCAGCCTGGGCTTGCAGATCGTGCGCACGCTGGTGGAAGAAGTATCTGCATGGCAGCCTGACATTGACAAACGAGGACGGTAATGTGGTGGCCACAGTGCGGTTCCCCAAGCTGCGGCTGGCGCAGGAAGAGTCCTGATCCGATCGTTCAAGTTCTCAAACGGAAGGAGACCTGGCAATGGAACGCACACGTGTCATAATCGCGGACGACGAGGCGCTGATCCGCATGGATTTGCGGGAGATGTTGACTCACCTGGGTTACCTGGTGGTCGGCGAGGTGGCGGATGGCCGCAGTGCGATCAACCAGGCCCGTGAGTTGCGACCTGATATCGTGGTCATGGACATCAAGATGCCGGACATGGACGGCATCGAGGCGGCCAAGGTGCTCACCGAGGAACGCGTGGCGCCGGTGGTGCTGTTGAGCGCCTACAGCCAGCGCGAACTGGTGGAACGCGGCGTGCGAGGCGGGTGTCACGGCATACCTCGTGAAGCCCTATCGGGAGGAGGAGCTGACGCCGGCCCTCGAGGTAGCGCTGGCTCGCTTCAGGGAATTCCAGGAGTTGGAGAAGCAGGTGACCGATCTCCAACAGGCCCTGGAAACCCGCAAGCTCGTGGATCGGGCGAAGGGCATCCTGATGGACAAGCAAGGCCTGACCGAGGCCGAGGCATTCCGCAAGATCCAGAAGATGAGCATGGACAATCGCAAGCCGATGAAGGATGTGGCCGAAGCCATCATCCTGGCCCATCAGGTCGGCGCGGGATGAACGCTGGATGAAACTCACGGTCCTGATCCCCTGCTACAATGAGGTCGAGACGATCGGCGAGATCGTCTCGCGCGTGCAGGCGGTGGAACTACGGCTGTGTGTCCGTGATCGGCAGGCAGCGAGATCGCTGGCTGCCTTTGCCGCGCAGGGGGCCACGGCCAAGGGCGTTGCCGAGACACCCGGTGGCGAGCGCAGCTTCGATCCGAGCGATCGGCGAGGCCAGGCCCCTGATGGCGCGCGCAGCACGCGCTTGCCGGCAGGGACACGCCTGATTGGCGAGCTCGGGCCTGCCCCGGACGGCCTTATCGAGATCATCGTCGAGAAGGAGATCGTCATCGTCGATGACGGTTCCAGGGACGGTACACGTGAGCTGCTGCCCTCGCTGGCCCTCCGCCCGGGGGTCTCCGTCTACTTGCACGAGCGCAACATGGGGAAGGGCGCGGCCGTGCGCACGGCTATCGAGAAAGCCACCGGCGATATCATGGTCGTGCAAGATGCCGACCTGGAATATGACCCCCGCGACTTCCCCGCGCTGCTCCAGCCCATCATCGAAGGGAACTCTGCCGTCGTCTACGGCAGTCGTTTCTTGGGCGCGCCGCACAAGGCCATGTTCTTCCATCACATGCTTGGCAACAAGTTCCTGACCCTATGTACCAACGTGCTCTTTGATACGATCCTGACCGACATGGAGACGGGGTACAAGATGTTCACCCGGCCCGTGGCCGAGCAGTTGCACCTCAAGTCGCGCGGCTGGGGTTTTGATCCGGAGATCACTGCCCGGATTCCTGCGCAAGGGTCACCGCATCTACGAAGTGCCCATCTCCTATGCGGGCCGGGAGTTCGCGGAGGGAAAGAAGATCAGTTGGCGCGATGGGCTGACCGTCCTCTGGACGTTGCTCAAATACCGCTTTGTGGATTAACGGCCGAACCGGCGGCGGTATTGGGGAGTCGCTGCCTGGCCCTCCTACGGGCCTGGCCGGCCTGGCTCTGGCTCTTGCTCCTGGCCCTATGCGGGGGTGCCCTGCGGATGCCACCCTGGCTCGCCGTGTACCCGCTGCACCGCGATGAGGCGCTTTACGGCAGCTGGGCACGCCTCGTGCTGTCCGGCGCGGATCCCGGGCTGACGACGGCCTGGGTCGACAAGCCGCCCCTGGTCCTCTATCTCCTGGCAGGCAGCATGGGCCTGTTCGGAGCTTCCGAGCTGGCGTTGCGGCTGCCCGGCATGCTCGCCAGCCTCGCCCTGCTCCCTGTGACCTATGGCCTGGGCCGCGTGCGTGGGCGGGCGACGGCTGGGCCTCCTGGCCATGGCCATCGCGGCGGCCTCGCCGTTCGCCATCCTCTTCAGCCCGACTGCATTCACGGACCCGTGGCTCAGCCTTTGGTTGGCTTGCGCTGCCTTGGCCGCCCTGGCCAGGCGCCCGCTCTTGAGCGGCCTGTGCGTCGGGCTCGCCATAGCCAGCAAGCAGACCGGCATCCTGGGGCTGCCACTGGTCGCCTTGCTCCTTTGGGCCGGCGACGAAGTCCCCGCAGGGGGAGGAACCGTCTTGGCGTCACCGAAAGGACCCCGTGTTTCTGCCCTGGACGCGATCTGGGGCCGCGGCCGGAGCATTTCCCGCGGCGATGCGCCCCAAGCGCCCCGCGGGAACGATGCGATCGGAAGCGCCAGGC
Organism: uncultured Chloroflexia bacterium; assembly: GCA_963808455.1. GTDB lineage: Bacteria > Chloroflexota > Anaerolineae > CG2-30-64-16 > CG2-30-64-16 > CAWEHT01. The sequence continues at coordinate 15,023 of CAWEHT010000107.1, forward strand.
TGGACATCGGCGTATCGCCACGGCGTCCGGCGGCGCAGATGCTGGGATTGGCCCTGCTTGGCCTGGCGCTGGTGCTCGCGCCGGTAGTCTGGTGGGACAGCCTGCGCTGGGCCACGCGGCCTAGCTTCTGGTACCAGAGCCTGCAGACCTACGGCGGCCTGGGGTTGGCGAGCCCGGCGGCCTGGCCCCAACGGGCGGCGGCCTGGGGCCAGCAAATCGGCTACCTGTTCGGCCGGCCACCGGCGACGGCCGCCATGTTGCTGCTCGCCGCCCTGGGCGCGGTCACTCCGGTGCCTGGCGACAGTATGATGCTTCCCAGTGCACATGCAGGGGACATCATCGGTGGCGACGTCTGTCATTCTGAGCGGGTATGCAAGCCGGCCTGCGCCGCGGCGACCCGCCAGCGAAGAATCCGTCTCTGTGTCACCGAAAGGGTCCCCTGTTTCTGCACTAGGTGGCCTTGCCCATGTTCTCGCTTCATACTTGTCGCCACTTACGTCCTGGCCTACCTTGCCGTCCATTTCTTTCTGACTTTCCAGCCGTGGGACCGCTACCTGCTGCCGCTGGTGCCGCTGCTGGCCGTGCTGGCGGCGCAGGGCGCGCTGGGCGCCTCAGGCTGGCTGCATGCGCATCTTCGGGCCTCCGGCCCGGCCGGCGGGCTGGCCGCCGGCGGGCTGGCCGCCCTTCTGTTGTGGGGCGCAATGCTGGGAGCCACCGGGGCGCTGCCCGTGGGCAGCGACTACGGCGCCTTTGCCGGCGTCGATCAGGTTGTGGCCACGTTGCGCAGCCTGCCTTGGAGCGCGGTTGTGTACGAGCGATCGCTGGGATGGCATCTAGACTTCTACATGTTCGACTCACCACCACCCCATATCTGGTGGGACCAGCCCGCGACGCTGGCCGACGACGCCGAATACGGCGTCACGATGATGCCGCAACGCCAGCAGTGGCTCGTGTTGGCCACCTCGCTGGACGAGCAAGCCGGCCAGCAGGCCGCTCATGCGCTGGCGGCGCGCGGCCTGATGCTGGTCGAGCGCCGGCGCATCGGCCCTGCGGGCGCCGGGCAAGCCTGCGCCTGCCCTGCCGGCGATCACCGGTGCCAGTGCCCCCTGCCTGCAAGCCAGACGAACTTCGTCATCTATCAGAATCCTGCCCGCCGGCCAGGGCCCTCTCCAGTCCACGGCTGGAGCAAAGCCCCATGGCTGAGACACCTGATGCCGGCAAAGCGTCCGGAGGGAAGTGGCCCCGGCCTGCGCTTGCCTGGCTGGGCCTGGCAGCCGCAACCCTCGCCACACTCTGGCCCCTGGGCCTGACCAACCGCGTTCTGGCCGGCATCGACGCCTACACCTATTTCACGCCCTACTGGGCATACCGCATGGCCGCGCTGCGCTCGGGGCACTTGCCCCTGTGGAACCCATTTATCTTCCTCGGAGCCCCCTTCCTGGCCAACCCGCAGGCGGCCGTGCTCTATCCTCTCCACTGGCCGTTGAGCTGGCTGGCTACGCCGGCCCAGGCCCTGGTCTGGTCGGCGCTGTTGCACGTGTGGCTGGCCGCCGGATTCGCTTACACCTTCGCCCGCCGCGGCCTCGGCCTCACCCACAGCGCAGCGCTATTGACCGGGCTACTCTTCGGCCTGGGCGGCTATAGCCTGGCCCGCATCGAGAACATCAACCAGCTCAATGTGCTCGCCTGGCTGCCGGCGATGCTCTGGCTGTACGAAGAGACGGCGCGCAGCAGGGACTGGCGCCACCGCGTGCGTTGGGCGTCGCGCTCGGCCTGTGCCACCGCGCTAGCCATCCTGGCCGGCCACTCGCAGGCGACCTTCATCGACCTTTCCGGCACGCTCCTCTATGCCATCGCGTGAACGGCAGCCCTGTGGCGGGCCGGCTGCGGTGCCGCGCAGGCGGGGTCAACGGACCTGGCAACCTTCCGCCGGGCCGATGCCCGCCGTTTTCTGGCCGCTCGCCTTCTGCCGTTCGTCGCGATGCTGGCGGCCGTCCCGTTGGCAGCAGCCCGAGCTCCTGCCGACCCTGGAGTTGAACAGCCTCGGACCCGCGCCGGCGGGCTGCCCTGGCGCGAGGCTGCCAGTTTTTCCCTGCGCCCTCGCCTGCTGGCGCAGAGCTTGCTGCCACCGTTCAGCGGCGGCCTGCCTGTCACCTTCGGCAGCGAAAGCTACCCCGAGTTCGTGGGCTACCTCTCCGCCTCGGGCCTGCTCCTGGCCGTGATGGGCCTGTGGGGGCGGCAGCCCGGGAAGAGCCAGCGAGCGGCAGCGCCGCAGGCCGGCAGCCCAAGGCATGTGCAGGGAACATCGTCGGTAGCGGCGTCTGTCATTCCGAGCCCGGGGCGCGTGCCAGGAACATCTTTGGAAGCGGCGTCTGTCATTCTGAGTCCCCATGCCGCCGCGCCGGCACATGGGCGGCCAAGAAACCCGCCAATGTCACCCTGAGGCCGGGTCCCGTGACGCACTTGACGAGCAGGGTCGCCCAGGCCGAAGGGTCCGTCGCCGGGGAGTTTCTTGGTAGTCCCCCATGCCGCCGCGCCGGCACATGGGCGGCCAAGAAACCCGCCAATGTCACCCTGAGGCCGGGTCCCGTGACGCACTTGACGAGCAGGGTCGCCCAGGCCGAAGGGTCCGTCGCCGGGGAGTTTCTTGGTAGCGAGTATGCTGGCCAGCCTGCGCCGCGGCGAGCTACCAGCGACGAAGTCCCCGCAGGGGGAGAATCCGTCACGCCGTCGCCGAAGGGGCTCCCTCCTTCTGGGCTGGGGCAGGACCTGCCGGCACCGGCCCCATACGCCAAGGTAGTTGCCGTCGTCCTGGCTGCAGCCGGGCTGCTGCTCGCCCTGGGTGGCTACGATCCCTTGTACTACCTGGCCTGGCGCTTCGTGCCTGGCTTCGCGCTCTTTCGTGTGCCGGCGCGCTGGCTGGCGCTCTACGCACTCGGCGCGGCCATGCTCGCGGGGCTGGGCCTTGACCGCCTGAGCCGGCCTCGTGTCCCACGCTCCGCCGGGCCCGGGGCGGCTGCCCCCCGGGCCAGTCTGGCGGCTGGGGCAGGCATCCTCGCGTTCGTTCGCCGGGCGCTGCGCCCCCTTCCGGCATTCGTCTGCCTGGCCGGGCTGGTCCTGCTCGCTGTGCAGGAATATCCAGGTTGGCCAGTCGTGGCGGGCTGGCTCGTGCTTATCCTGGCCGCCTGGGGCCTGTGGCGCTTCGGGCAGCGGCAAAGCCGGGAAGCGCTGGCACGCTTCGCCTTGCTGGCCATGACCCTGGGAGAGTTGTGGCTGGCCGGCAGGGCCTTGCCATTCACCCTGGCGACGGCCCCGTCCGCAGTCACGGGCCTGCGCAACGCGCCTGCGGCACTGCTCGCCGCAACCGCCGGCCAGCCGCCAGCCAGCCGGGGGCGCTTTCTGAGCCTGTCCGACATTCGCTACGACCCCGGTGACCTGGACGAACTGCGAGCCCTGGAGGCCGACCGGCTCTCGCCCGATGCGCTCGACCGCTTCGTGCGCGCCGCCAAACAGCTGGAGGTCGTTTCACCCAACCTCTCGATGCTCTTGGGGCTGCCGGCCGTTGACGGCTACGATGGCGGCGTGCTGCCGCTGGCCCGCTACCTTGACCTGGGCTCATTGATCGTGGCAGCCTCGAGCGCGGCCCCCCGCTGCAACGCTGAGGCTGGCCAGGCGCCGGCGAGCTGCCCGGCGCCGGTGGGACAGACGGCGGCGCTTCCTGATGGCCGGCTGCGCGAACAGCTGCATCAGATCCCGCCCGATAGTCTGCTGGACCTGACCGGGACTCGCTACGTCGTCACGGACAAACAAAACGACCTCTGGGCAGATAATGTCTACTACGATTTGGAACAGCCCGTGGCGCTCCAGCCCGGTCAGGGCCTGTCCCTGGACCTGACCCGTGACCCGGCCTTCTCGGCCACAGCCCTGGGTCTGGTATCCTACATCGATGGGCCGGTCGCCGACGGCACGCAGGTTGCGCAAGTGCTGCTGGTCGGGCAGTCCGGCAGGCAGGTTACGCTGACACTGACTGCGCCTAGCGATACGGCCTGGTCGGGCGATACGCGCGCCGGCGCCGGGACCACGGTCGCGCGAACAGTGGCCTGACTGGATGGGCGCGGGCCGCGATGCGCTCGCCGTCCGCGACTTTCCCTCGACCGGCGCCGCCTGCGCGGATGGTGCCGGGGGCGATGCGCAGGGACGGACGGCGGCTTGCCCACTCACGACCGTCGCCGTCCGGATCGTGGCTGCTGCTACGAACCAGCATGCGGTGGTGTTGCGCGGATTGAGCCTCATAGACCGTCGGACAGGCGCGCACCAGTCGATCACGCTCTCGCCACGCGGTGACCGGCAGCGCATCTACTCGGGCGACGTCAAGATCTACGAGCGGCTGGAGGCGCCGGGGCATGCCTGGCTGGTCCATAGCGCCACGATCGTCCCTGACGACAAAGGGGCCATGGCCCGCCTTGCAGGCCCGGATTTCGACCCGCGCACGATGTCGGTCATCACACTTCCCCCCGGATCGCCCATCCCCCCCGGTCTACCGACCGCGGCCGGCGGCGGGACGGCCCCCGCGGCGCCGGCCGCATCTCGCGCCGCCCCGGCCGCGGCCGGCCCCGATCAGGTCATCGAGCTAGCCTATGAACCCGAACGGATCGTGCTGAAGGCCAGCACACCGCAGCCCGCCGTCCTGGTGCTCGCCGATGCCGCCTATCCCGGCTGGGGCGTGACCGTCGATGGCCGGCCCGCCCCACTGCTCACCGCTAACCTGATGTTCCGCGCCGTGGCTCTGGGGCCCGGCTCCCACACTGTCACATTCACCTACCAACCGGCTAGTTGGCGCATCGGGCTGGCCCTCAGCCTTGTGGCCATGGCGCTGCTGGCCGTTGCCGCAGGCGCGACCCTGCTGAAGCCCTCTTCGGGCTGCGCCGAAGAGGGCTTGTAGGAAGGATCTCGCGCTTCTCTAGACGACCGCGGGGATGTTGTATAATGGCGCGGTGTCAGCGGTGCCTAGTAGACGATAGGGAGAAGAAAGAGCGTGAACGTCTTCAATCGGGTCGTTGTGATCATCGTGGCGGTCATCGTGCTGCTGGCAGGCCTGGCAGTGGCCGCCATTCCGGTCCAGGCACTGACAGGCGTCCATCAGTTTTTCCTCGCCGGGGCCGGAACCATTGCGCGCCTGCAAGAGACAAACGCCCTGCTATTCCTGATCGGGCGCTGTCCTGTTAGGGCTGGTCTGTGTGGTGGTCGTGAGCGTCTTGTTTTGGGCCGAGGTACGGCGGCAGGGGCCACAGCACATCAGGGTGCACACGCAGGCCGGCAGCCAGGCGGTGGTCACTGCGGATGCGGTGTCCCGGCGCCTGGCATGGCACATCCATCAGCTGGCCGACATCAACGTCGTGACGCCACTCGTCAGGCCGCGGGCCAGGCCGTCGATATCCTGCTCGCCCTCGAAACGACTCCCGACATCGACGTGCCCGTCAAGACGGATGAAGTCGTGGCATGCGCCAAGGAGATATTGGTGGAACGGATGGGGCTGCAGGCCGGCAGGATCCTTGTGCACATCGATCATGCACCCTACAAGGTAGAAGCGTGACGCTGGCCGCGGCAGAGCCTTGCGTCGCGCCTGCAGACGAAGCCATGGTCCTGAGCCTGCAGGCCCAGCTGGAAAGCTTGCTCTTCGTGGCCGACGAGCCCGTCACGTTGTCTCAGCTGGTGCAAGTGCTCGGCGTGACCCCTGAGGTGGTCGAAGCCACCCTGGACGAGCTGACGGAGGCCTACCGCTTAGCAAGGCGCGGGATCAGGCTGCAACGACACCAGGCTTCCGCCCAGCTCATCAGCGCTCCGGAGGCGGCGGCAGCCGTCGAGCGTTTCCTTGGTCTGGATCGGGGCACCGGGCTGTCAACCGCGGCATTGGAAACCCTCGCGGTGATCGCCTACCGGCAGCCGCTGACCAGGACGGACATCGAGGCGGTGAGAGGGGTCAATTGCGATGGCGTACTGCGCACGCTGACTTCGCATGGTCTGGTGGAAACGACCGGGCGCCTCGAAGGGCCGGGACGGCCGTTTTTGTTTGGCACCACCTTTCAGTTTCTGCAGTACTTCGGATTGGAAAGCGTGAACCAGCTGCCACCCTTGCCCGACGGTGAGACGGCTGGTCCCGAAGGGTGCGCGGTCACGCGCGCCTGAACCGGCATCAAATTGCCGGAGTTCTTTAGGAACTTCGGCAACCGACAAACCGGTGATCTGGATGAAAGATTGCGAAGTGCTATGAATTGTTTGGGCAGCAAGGAGAGCGATCGTGACAGAGAACTTGTGGGCTCTGCGTGAGCAGAAGAAGTTGAGTGTCGCTGCGCTGGCCAACCGCGCCGGCCTGCCCATTGGCATTATCGTCGAATACGAATCTGGCCAGCGGAGCGTTGACCCGAGGCATTTGGGACGGCTGGCGCGTGCGCTGTACGTCGAAGAGGCCGAGATCCGCTTGCACTCGGACCCGCGCCCGGAACCGCGACGTGAAGAGGTACGGGCGGGCCCACGCGACTCGGCTCCCGCCGCGGCCGGCATGCCGGCGCCTCGCCCGGCCCGGCCGGCCAGAGAGAGGGTGCCCAGGCCGAAGCCGGCGCCCAAGCCGCCGGCCCCCGCCCGACCATCGCAGATCGCGCACATCGAGAACCTGTTGCAGCGCGTGGGCCTGCGCCCGCACCGAGCTGGAGAACGAGCTCGGCAAGCCGCTCGGCCAGATCGATCGCCCGGGCGCCACGCAGCTGATCAAAGCCCTGCAGACCCAACTGGCTCAGACCAGCCAGACCAACCGGCACCGTGCTTACCTGCCCGAGTCCGTCGACCAGTTCGAGGCAGCCTATCTGGCGGCTGCCCAGCGAGGCGGCTCTTTGCTCAATTTCACGATGTTTGACGGCAGCCACGCCCAGGGAACAGTGATCGGCTTCGGCCCCTATTCGATCACGATCCGGCAGCCCGAAGGCGGCGAGTTGACGATCGCAAAGCTGGCAGTCGTGAGCTATCAGGCCCTGGCCGCCGTGCCCGAGGTGAAGGGGCCGGTAGCATGAGCCTGGGAGACTATTTGCGCCTGCTGCGCGCCCGCCGCGGCGGCATCACGCCGTGGGACATCGAGGCCGCGACCACATTGCCGAAGGGGCTCTATCGCCAGATGGAACAGCGGTACAGGGCTGTGGGCGATGATGACGCGATCCACATCCTGGCCGACTTTTACGGCGTCGCTTTCGAGGACTTGCGATGGCGGCTCGATTGGCCGCGCAAAGCCTTGAGCCGCGCCCTGGCCGCGGCCCAGGAGAAGGACGAGCCCATCACGCTTTACCTTTGGGATGGGGCCACCCGCAAGGGCCGCGTGCGCTGGTGGGACCTTGGCGCCGTGGGCCTTGCGGACGAGAGCGCGCCTTCCGCCATCCTGGTGATTCAGCGTCACGCCGTCGAACGCTGGGAACCGCGCGCCGAGCCAACGGATGAAGGCGATGCGGACGAGGAAGAGCCGGAGAGCTGATGGTGCCCCGCTTGGCGGCCGCAGCCCCCGGCGACATCTAGGCGCGTGAGGTCTGGTAGCTATGATCGTACCAGGCTCTCATGCGCTCCGGGAGCCGTACCACATTGCCCATCGGGTCAACCGAAACGTGGCTGGTGCGTCCCGTAACCAAAGTTTGCCCGCTGGCCGCTTGCAGCACCACGTAGCCAAAAGACATACCTCTGCTGTGAACTTTGTCGAGCCATGTGCGAACGATGATTTCGTCGTCGTAGCGCGCGGGCCGGTGAAAGCGAGCCGACACCTCCGTCACCGCAAGCAAAATGCCCTCGGCTGCCATCTGCGCATAGGGTAGGCCCAGCACGCGCGTGTAGGCGCTGCGCCCTTCCTCAAACCACAAAACGTACGAGGCATGATGCACGATGCCCATAGCATCCGTCTCGTGGTAACGAACGTGAAAACGCGTCTCGACGACCGGCCGGCCGTCTTGCTCCGTTAGCATTTCAACTTCTGGCACAGGCGCCATCTCCCTCCCTTCCATGGTACATCCGGCAAACCGCCCCCCATCTGCTGGTGTCGGGCCGCGGGCCACCAGAAGTCCTGATCTTGCCAACCTGCCCCCTCCAATTTATCATGAGTCGGCGGAAGCGCCAAGGCAAAAGACACGCTTCCAGATTGTGCCGCATCCATTCCCGGGAAGGAGCCAAGATTATGTCGCCCATGGGCATCGATTCGGCCCTCGAGCAGTATCGATCGCGACGAGATCGCCCGTGTCTGCGCCGATCTCGTCGGCTTGAACACGGCCAACCCGCCCGGCAACGAGCGCCCCGCCGCCGAGTATATTGCCGGCTACCTGGCCGGTGCCGGCTTCGAGGCGGAATACATCCCCTTCCCGGCCCAGGATGAACGCGCCAGCGTTGTGTGCAGACTCCCGGCAACCACGGCAGCCCACGCGCCTGGGCTGCCGGAGCCGCGCAGGCCGGCGCTCCTGTTCAGCGGGCACCTCGATGTCGTCCCCATCGGAGCTGAGGCATGGCAACACACGCGCCCTTTGGAGGAGAGATCGCCGGAGGCCAGGTTTGGGGCCGCGGATCGTCCGACATGAAGGGCGGGATTGCGGCGATGTTGGTGGCAGCCCGCGCGGTGGCCATGGCCGGGGGCCCGCGGCGCGCCGACCTCATCGTGGCCGGGACTACCGGCGAGGAAATCGGCATGACGGGTGCACGCCAGGTCGTGGAGTGGCCTCAACTGGGCCCCATCGAGGCCATCATCATCGGCGAGCCCACTTCCAACAGCCTGGGGCTGGCCGAACGCGGCGCGCTTTGGCTCGAGCTGACGACTCATGGCCAGACCGCGCACAGCGCGACGCCACACCTTGGCCGCAACGCCATCGACATGATGCGCAGGCTGCTGGCCCGGTTCGATGGCCTGGGCCTGTCCTACCCGCGGCACCCCGTTCTCGGGGACTTCACCTACAGCCTCAACATGATCCATGGCGGCGTCGGCAACAATGTCGTCCCCGACCAGTGCATCGCCAGCCTCGACCTGCGCACTTTGCCGGGACAGGAGCACGTGGGGATCGTGGAGCAGCTTGATGAGCTGATCGCCGCGCTCCGCGCTGAAGATCCGAAGTTTCAAGCCACGGTAACCACGATGGTCAACCTGCCGGCCGTCAACACGCCCGAGACGACGCCTGCAGTGCAGCGCTTCCTGTCGGCCGCGGCATCCGCCGGGGTGCCGGTCGCCACAAAAGGGTTACGCTTCGGCACCGAGGCGGCAATTTACGTGCCGGCCTTGCATGTCCCGGTGCTCATCTTCGGCCCGGGCGATGCCGCGGTTGCCCATCAGCCGGAGGAGGCCGTGTCCATCGCTGCCATGCACGAGGCCGCACGAGTCTATGCTTCGGCTGCATTGGCCATGCTGGCATAATATGTTATGATGGCGGCTGAAGGTATTTCTATCAAACCATCAACGGAGATGCATGCATGTCAACTCGCGATCAATTGCGGGCCAGGCTCGCCATCCCACACGATCGGCTCGACTCGCTGAATGCCGTCTTGCTTGACCCCGATACCCGCATCGTCAACGACCTGCTGGACGTCGTAGCCCGGTACGGCACGCCTGAGGAGATCAACGCGCAGGCCGAAGCTGCGCGCCAGGTGCCGTCGCTGCTGGCCAGGCTGCGGGCAGAGGGTTCGCCCTACGTTGCCGACCTGGAATGGCTCGCCGGCCAGCGCGACGCGGCGGCCTTTGTCAGCGTGCCCGAATACAGGCGCCTGGTGCTCGGCGAGGGGGCCGGCAACATGACGTTCCAGGATGACTTCGCGGTGACCCTGGAGATCAGTGCCGCCCAATATTTCCCGTGGATCATTGCCGAAGCCCGGCAGTGCATCGCCGAGCGCGAGCTCATGCCGGGGCGCTTCATCCGGGTTCGCCAGATGAAGGAGTCCGAGGCGGATTGCGGCGACCTGCTGGCGATCTCGGCCGCCATGCAGATCATGGGCTCGTCCTACGTCGAGACCCTCGACACGAAAGGGACGGATGGCTCGAATATCCATCTGAACGGCCCGTCCACGATCACGGGATACTTCGGGGGGGTAGGCCAGCCCAACGACCATGCCTTGCACAGCCGAATCAAATCCAACTGGTCGCGACAGCTTTCGACTACGATCAGCAGTTTCATGCGCCTGGCATCGTCGAGCGTCATGGCTTGTACCCGATGGAATTCCGCGATGGCGGATCGCATGGCGCGGTCGGCCTTGTCGAGGGACTGTTCGGCTAACTCGAAGGGGTCCTCTTCCGGGGCCGAATCGCGACGCAGCGCTTCCACGGCTTCCGCCAGTTTGGGCGCGTTCTCGGGTTCGAGGGCGATGACCTCGCCGCCGTAGGATAAACCTTCGTCGCTGACCGCCCCGGCAATCAAGCCGTATTCGGCGGGCTTGATGCGGGTAAAGCAGCTCAATTTGTAAAGATTGGGGCCGAGTTGCTGGAATTGCCGGATGATCCGGTCCACATAACTTCGGGTCATACCGAGACGTTTGGCGCAGAAATCCTCCCAGGTTGGTTCGATCGTTCCGAAAGAGCTTCTTCTCGCGGATTTCGGACAGGATTTCGGCGTCGGCGGCTGAACAGCGCCCCGATATCAGGGCAAACGCCTGCCTGCGCCCTACCCAGGTGCCAACATCGAAGGCGTCGTCCATTGTGTTCTCAAATTCCATCATGCGTGATGCTCCTAAATGCCAAAAACCGGTACTTAGTACCGGTTTTCAACCAAGAATCAATAACTTGCGGGCCCAAAACCGGTACTTTGTACCGGTTTGCGGTCAAAATCCAGGCGGATTGAGCCGCGTTTTCCAACCCGGTCTCAATACAGCGGGCGGGTGTCAAAAACAGCCCTTCGGGGAAGAATTCCAAGTCGGGTTAAGGCTTGCAGAATTGACGAGTTGAAGGAGATTTTCAAGGTCGGTGACCGGAAACAGGGATCCGATGCCGGAGGATTCGTGGGGCAGGTGCTTTCGCCTGCCGTCGGCCGAGCGAAGCTTGCCGCGTCCGCCGCGCGGAACGCCGGAGAGGGCAGGGAAACCAGTAACCGTTGCGTCGCATTCCCGGCAACTCTTCGCGTGTCCTGCGGTACCACCGGGCTCCTGTAGAATAGGTGTATTGTGAGTGCTCAGAGCCGTTCCGAAACTGCTTTCCGTGGAGGAGTACGAACGAACACCCGATCCATCCGGTGGACGCTACGAACTGCATCATGGAGAGTTGGTTTTTGTGACCTATCCCGTCCGGCAGCACAAGGATCTGCAGCGACGCTTGCGGAAGATGCTGGAGGTCATGGCCGAGCCGCGCGGGTTCCTGGTCGATACGGAATACCCGTACCGGCCGCTGCCGGAAAGCGAAGTTTGGGGAGCGGATCTCGCCTGTGTTGCCCATTCGCGACACGCCAGCACGGAAAAGTGGCTGATGGGCTCGCCCGAGCTGGTGATCGAGGTCAAATCCCCCTCCAACACAAAAGACGAGCTTCACGACAAAGCCATGACCACCCTGGCCGGCCAAGGGGCCGTGGAATTCTGGATCGTGGATCCGAAGACGGCTAGCGTCACGGTTTACAGCAAGACCTCCGGCGTTCACCTCTTCAGAACTCCAGGTACTGTGCCCGTTCCCCTCGTCGGAGGTTCGATTCCGCTCGAACAGCTATTTGCGGCTCGCTAATGCCCAATAAGGCCCCTAAGAGCGCATCGGAAGCCGCCGCGCCGCCGGCAACCTGCTGGTGCTGGCGGCATTCTGCCGCCATTCTGCTGCTGGCCCGCTAGAAAGCGTTCCGCCTGCTGGCTTACAATGAACACAGAGACGGAACGGTGGCCGAGCGGTTGAAGGCAGCGGTCTTGAAAACCGCCAACCTCTAAGGCGTATCGTGAGTTCGAATCTGCACCCGTTCCGCCAGCATTCCTCGGCATCAGCGCCACTCCCACTCGATGAATCCTGCTTTACTGCTTTCATGGCATTCACGATCAGCTCCACCAATCCTCCGTACAGGATCCGGTTGTTCTCCCAAAGGCCGTAGTAGGCGAGCATGTCGCGGAACTGGCCTTTGCAGTTGCTGCAAGGGGCGCAGAGATATTTGGGGATGGACGGGTCGAGGCAGTCCTGAAACGCATGCAGCACCTGCTCGAGCTTTTTGCGGCCCGCCACGTGAAACCGCCAGTCCGGGAAGTTGTGGCCGCTCATGATGGCGAATCCGCTTCCGCCGCCGCAGCAATAGTTGTCCGTGCCGTGGGGTGTCATCTCGCGGAACTGCGGACAGATCGCCCGCAGAATCTCACGCTGCGGCTCGGACCACTCCCATGAGACGCACCACGTTGCAGGGATCGTGCAGCGTACGCGGGAAATTGTTGCGTGAGGGATCCAGATCCAGGCATCCGCTGGCCACGATGTCGCGCATCATCGGCAGAAAGCTCTGCCGTGGAACATTCATCTCTCCGCCAAGCAGGCGGTCGGCGATCACGGAAAGGAC
>CAWEHT010000108.1:0-13814 GCA_963808455.1 uncultured Chloroflexia bacterium
AACACGGCGAGGGCATTTCGTGTGACATCGGCACGGGCATCGCGCAAGTACATGTCAGCGGACGCCTCGGCCACCTGGTTGACAAACGAAGCAGCACCCGACACAACCACCATGGTCGGCGTGATAACCGCAGTTTCCGAATCGTAGCCCAAGGCGGGCGAGTCGAGAACGTTCACATGGACCGGGACGCGTTTTGCCTCCCGTGGTTGCAGCGCGATGTGCACCACGGGAGGATCGACCTCTAGGACCTGGACTTGGGGGTCGGGAGGCGTGACATGCACCGGCACATTGTAACTGCCCTCGCTGAGACCGGTCAGATCAATCCAGGCAGTAAAGTCCTGAGGTTGCAGCTGTTGCCACCGATCGCGGGGCGCCCTTATCTGTAACCGTACCTGACTTACGACCTCGCCAAAAACGGTTACGTTCTGAGCAAGCCCTGTGCGGTTCAAAGGAACCATCTGCGGGTACCAGTCGCGCGGGTTTTGCTCCTGAACCGCAACTACCCATACCCAGACAGCCAACACCAATGCTAGAAAAGCCGAAGTAAGCGTTGACAGCCAGCGTTTCATGGGTTAGTTAGCATTTCCCAACCATCGCCGCGGGCGAAAGAAGGTCTGCAAGATCCGGCCCAGGCGCTGGCTGTCAAGTCGGCGCACGATACGCCCGTTGCGCGCAATCGAGACGATCCCCGTCTCTTCAGAAACAACGATAGCCAGCGCATCGTTCTGTTCCGTGATCCCGACAGCTGCCCGATGCCGGGTCCCGAGCGTCGCATCCGGCAGAGTGCGAGATGTGAGTGGCAGCACGCACCCGGCGGCTACCAACCGATCGCCACGAATAATCACTGCGCCATCATGTAGGGCAGTGTTAGGAAAAAACACCGTGGTCAACAACCTTGCCGACACCAATGCATCCACACGCTGCCCAGACTCGATGTGGTCTTCCAGGCCTGTGTCTCCCTCCAGTACGATCAATGCCCCTGTCTTATCGCGTGCCATCATCTCCACCGAACGGACGACCTCGTAGATCACACGTTGTGTTACATCGCCGGGAGAGTTGCGGCCCAGCATTGGGGTGGTGCGGCCCAGCCGCTCCAGCGCCCGGCGCAACTCCGGCTGGAAGATTACAGGGATTGCAACCAGAATGCCCGGCAAGGAATTCCGTATCAGCCAGGTGAAAGCAGTCAACGGCAACAGGCTGGTTGCCAACGTCACCGCGAAGGCAACCAGCAAAATGCCGCGCAGCAACGAGACTGCCTGTGTGCCCTGAAAGAGGCGCAGGACACCGTAGAATACGAGCGCCACGATTAGGATGTTGACGACGCTGCCAGGCGTCAACCGTTGGAAAACAGTCAGGAGTTGTTGAAAGACTTCCTGCACGATCTATGCATCTCCAGACTGCACCGCGGTTGTCAGCCCAGCAACCTTGCAACGATGGCCTTCTGCGCGTGCATCCGATTCTCGGCTTGATCGAAGAGCGCCGAATGCTCACCGTCGGCGACTTCGTCAGTTATCTCTTCGCCCCTGTGCGCCGGCAAACAATGCATCACGATGGCATCTGGTTTGGCAGCGGCCAGCAAGCGCCCATTCACCTGGTACGGCGGAAAGGCCTTTAGCCGTTGCTCCTTCTCGCTCTCCTGGCCCATGCTCGTCCACGTGTCCGTGTAGATTACGTCGGCTCCATCCACGGCCTCGTAAGGGTCATGCATGGTCAGAACGCTGCCGCCGCTCCCGGCTGCCGACGCCCGCGCCTGCGCTACAACATCCTCACGCACTTCGTAGCCTTCTGGCGTCGCCACCGAAATGTGGACACCAAGCCTGCTGCCGCCGTTGAGCAGAGAGACGGCAACGTTGTTGCCATCACCGACGTAGGCCAATTTAATCCCATCGAGCCTGCCCCGCTTCTCCCACATCGTCAAGTAATCCGCAAGGCCCTGGCAAGGATGGTTATAGTCAGACAGGCCGTTGATCACGGGCACCCGAGAATGCCGTGCCAGCTCCACCACATGCGCGTGAGCGAAAACCCTCGCCATGATGCCATCGACGAAGCGGGAGAGGACCCGAGCAACGTCGGCAACGCTCTCTCTGCCACCCAGCCCGATCTCGCTGGGCGAAAGATAGAGCGCCTGCCCACCAAGGTGCAGCATCGCCATGTCGAAACTCACACGCGTGCGAAGCGAAGGCTTCTGGAAAATCATGCCTAGGGTCTTGCCGTGCAAAATCGGCCGGTTGCCGCCTGCCCGCCATTCTGCCTTCAAATCGCGTGCTTTGTTCAAGTATGCCCACAGTTCCTCACCAGTGAAGTCCGCCAAACTAATGAAATCGGGCTTGGTTGGCATCTACTCCTCCTCCATAGTCAACCATCAAATATTACTGAGTGGCCGCAAAGCAAGGGCCGCCAGGAACAACACTGCCCACCACCATACCTGGCTGCGTGATAGAGCTGCACGCATTATCGAGGTAGCGGCGGGTCGTTGCTCGGCCCGAAGGATGCTGCCCCTCTGCACCCACCAGGAAGCCGGCAGCATCAGCACGGACGCGGCGCAGACCGCCCAAGGGAGGCGCAGGCCAACCATAGCCACCAGAACCGCTACTTCGCCCAGCCAAATGCCAGCTGTGCTCGACTGCCGTGCGCGTTGAGCCCCCCACTGCAACAACGTAAAGGTACCTCCCAAGATCAGGGGTTGCATCAAGCTGGCTCCCATGTGCCAGGAGAGAGCGAGACCCAGGCACCAGGGCAGAGCGAACGCAAGCAACGCATGGCCCAAAGCCGGATAAGGCCCTTGTACGGCGAGGGCCTGTGAGACCAGCGCCACCGTTACCACAGCCGCGCTCAGAACAAGTGGCAAGGCCCCCAACAAGGCCGCCAGACCCACTGCCAGCCCGATGCTCGCCGCGGACTCCAGACAACCGGATGATGGGTTGAGCCTCGACAGGCCGGCGACTATGCGCCGGATCGGCGCATCATCCCCGGAGTAGGGCAACGACCAACCCAACGCCGGCCGGTCCTCAGCGGGTTCCCCAGGCAACGCGGCCCACACAGCTCCCCAGGCACAATCGGCCAGCACAACACCACCGGCAACGCGCAACAGCGCGATGCTGCTGTCAAACGGTGCACCGGCAGCGATCGCTCCCGCCAGTACCGCCCAGGCTGGCCCGATGCGCCACGGGTTGCGACTGATGGAAACCCGCAAACCGATCAACGGTCCAGAATCTGCTAACGCCCAACTGGGCAACTTGACTGTGCCGGGCATGCCCTATCGCTGCTCCTAAGCCCGAACCTCGAGGTAGATGCCGGTCAGTGGACGCCAGTTGGCAAAGGCACCCCAGTGTCAACCAGATAATGCCTACCACCGCCATCATTACTGGTAGGCTATTGTAACCGGCCATTAGGCGGTGGTCAAATGAACAGCATTTTTTAGCCAAGCAGCCTGCGTGCCTGCCCGATCCAGTCTTCCTGCTCGATCCGGTCCCGCGGCACGCCTGTCTGGGAGCCGAGTGTGCGGCTATCGGACGTTGCGATCGCCACCAGAGTCGTACTTCCTGCAGCCCGCAGGCGTTCCGCAAGCTCAGATGTCACTCCCTTTATTGCTGCCAGGTCACTGAGCCCTGTTGGCTCTGCTACTTCTTTGACCGCCAGCCCCGGGGCATTGCCGCTTGCGTCGCCTGCGGCGGCAGCAGCCGAGCGCGCATTTATGGTTGGCCATTGCCTAGCCCACGCCGTGGGTCCAGGATCCGGCGCACGTGCGGGAGCAAAGCGTGTCACGCCACAGCCTTCCAGTACCCCACGCGCCCTCGCCGATGCCTTACCCGGACTATCCTCAGCAGCTTGGCTTCCAGCGCCGACTCGCCCTGCGACCGAGGCATCTTGCGCTTCCGACGGCACTGGGGAACGGTAAGGTGCGCCACTTCCAGGGCTGCCCGGCGAAGGGGGCGGCCCACCCTGCGTGGTTTGGCCGCTGAAGCCTGCGGGCTGAGTACCAAACCGCGTCAGTAGAACGGAGCCAAGCCCAATGGAGCCCAACACCACGACAAACAGCCAGCCAAGACATGCCGGCGCGACCCACGCCAACCAGGTCATCAAGAATACCCCCAGCCCAACCTCCACCAGCGACGAGGCCGTCCGAACCCCGACCGCGCCCAGGAGGCGCTGCCCGATCCACAAGCCCAGAGCAATCCAACCGAAAAACAGGGCCAGGCCAGCCACCAGCCAGACCAACAAGCCCAAACCGCACGCCAGGAGCAACGGGATTCCCGACCATGAGAGCCAACACAAGCGTGAGGAGGCCTGTTGCAAAATTCATCGCGGGCTGGAGGGCCACTGTTGTTGCCACCTGCGCAGTCGCTTTCGGGGCCAGCATCAACACCACGCAACCAATCAACGCCAACAACAGACCCATCGCGATGGCAACAAAGAACCGGATGAAAAGATCGAGCAGGACGCGGCAGGGGATTGGGCGCAAGCGTGGACCGCACCTGCCCGAGGGGGAGCAAAGGACCCAACTCCGGCGTGCTCGGCAAATTGGGCAATAGCTGACCTTCATTCGGCGCCTGCCGCACGATAGCGCCGGGCGCCCGCGCGATCGAGCCGCCGAAAGCATTAATCCAGCCATCGACAACTGCGGTTGCCTGCAGGGACGCGGTACCGCCGACGACAGTGACATTTCCCTGGATGTGGCCGCCGGCGACCAGATTCCCGCCAACGACCGTAACATTCCCGTGGAGCTGACTCTGCGGTTCGAGAGTCGCATTGCCCCCCATGAGCGTGAGGTCCCCACTCAAGGTCTTGCCTGCGGCCAGGGTATAATTGCCGCCCCAAAGGACCTTGCCCCCGGCGCCACCTTGCGCCAGAGCCACCGATGTGGTGGGCAGCGACAACAGAAGCCATAGCAAGGCAGCCCACCACAGCTTACGTCCTGTAAACATTTGATTCCTCCGGTGCTACACAAGCATTACGGTTTCGCAATCGCGCTCGCCACGGCCTGCGCCCAGGCTGACTTGCGCCACATCAACCAGAGCCACAGCCCCGCGGCCAGCGCTGTAACGCACAGATAGAAGCCGACTCCTACCGATACGGGCAACAAACCTAACGCAGCGAGCGCGCTGCGTAGCCCATCGAGGGTTCGGGCCAGGCCGCCCAGCGTCTGCAGGCTCGCTGCGGCCCAGGCACCGGGCAGCGTCGGGTGGGCCACACACCAGCCTGCCATGCCTATCAAGGCCAGCCAGAGGGCAACCAGGCTGCCCGCCCAGGCGATCAGCAGCCCAGAGCCAAACCAGCGCCGCCGGCGCGACCGTAGCCGCCGCTCGGCAAGCCTAGCAGCAACCCCCGCGGCAATCCCTTCAGGCGGCACCAGCGCCGGCACTGCAGCGAAACAGGCATCCAGCGATCTCCAGCACTCCCAGGTCGCGGCGCAGTCCGGACAAGTTGCCAGGTGGGCATCCAGACGGGCAGCTTCTTCCGGCTCGGCCTCCTGATCAAGAACCGACGACATCAACGCTGTGTATTCAATATGCATTTTTCTCTCACCTTGCCCCTGCCAGAACTGGGCCGGGAACCGCCGTTGGCACGCGCCGGGTGACCTGCAAGACGCGCTCGGTGCAGCCGCGACTTCACAGCCTGCACCGAAAGCCCCATTACGTCGGCAATTTGCTGGTAGGAAAGATCATGCCAGTAACGTAAGATTAAGGGCACGCGATAGCTCGGCTCCAGCTGAAGCACCAGCTGCTGCAGCTCATCTCGACTCTCTTCTCGTAGCGCGACATCCTCTGGCCCGCGTTCGCCTGTTGACAAGGAGGTCGCCAGCAAATCCTCATCGAGGCTAAGATAGTTGACACGCCGTCGCCGCAGCCGATCTATGCAATAGTGCGAAGCAATGGAGAGGACCCAGGAGGACAGTTTGCGCTCAGGCTGGTAGGTGCTCAGTTTTGTATAGATCCTCAGAAAGGTTTCCTGCGTGGCGTCTTCTGCCTCAACTGCGTTGCCAAGCATCCGATAGGCAAGGTTATACACCGCGCTCTGGTAGGCCTCCACCAGCCGGTAAAAGGCAGCCTCGTCACCTCGCCGGGCCTGTTCCAGCCAGACCATTTCCTGATCGTTCACAGACACCCTCATGGCCAGCCAGGATCACGCGCCGAACCACATTGTATCATACGAGGGAGACGCCGGATGGTTTCAAGTACGCATGGCCCAAGCGGGGGATGGGCCTCCAGGGCGTGGTCTCGGAGCGGTTTTGCGCCCGGCTGACCCACAGTGCTTAGAGCAGACGCCGCCGGCGCAGCAGCAGGCCAACAAGGAGCAAACCGAGTAGCCCTCCACCCACCGCGACGCCCGCGTTCAACTCCAGTCCAGGCAACACGATTTGGCCATCGCCGTAGCTCTTGAAGAGACGGCCCCATTTCGTCTCGGCAGCCGCCAGCGCCCGTTGGCGTCCCACGAAAGGATACCAGTAGAAGTTATGATAAAGGTTTGAGGCGAGGTAGCTCCACGGCACGATGGGCGAACGCAGCAGGGCGCTTTCAAGCGGTCTCAGCGCTCCGTGATAGATCAACCTCTGTCCCTGGCTCGCCAATGTCTCTTCCTGTATGAAGTGCCAGTTCTGCCCCGAAATATCAAACCCCACGATTTCGATGTCCTTGGGGTCGCCCACGCCTAGTCCGAGCTCGTGCGCCAGCCTGATGAATGGTAAATCCAACGGATTGAAGCCCTGCAACTTGGCAGAGATCGCATCGATCGCAACCTGATCGGCTGAAGCGAGAATCAGATCCTTCTCATGCCACCGCATGGCGCGCGGCCCCGCCCCGTCCCCGGCGAAGGTGCCATCCATTACCGCAAACAAGCCCGAGTGTATCTCCTGCTGGATTGCAAGCAGATCGACTACGGTCTGATGGATCACTCCATGCGTCCAGTGTCTCTTCTCATTCAGCAGTCCTCCGAAAGCATTTTTCATGGCACCGGTGATCGTGGTAAAGACGTGAGTCTTCACCGTTGGCAAGTGCACCACATTCTTGTCAAAGAAGAATTCCGGAAGCAAGATGCCTTCAGGGAAAATCTTGTCCAGCACCAGCATAGGTGCCTTGGGCGTATAGCGCAACCAACGTACCTCCGGCTCATATAAGTGAACGTTGCGCAGTCCGTAGGCATCGACCACCACTTTATGCTTGTTGTTGCGCTCTCCCACGTAGGCATCCACGACCACCGTCTTGTTCTGCGCTGCCGAAAGATTGTGGTACCCCATCGACTGCAGCGTCCGCGCCACACCTTCGATTTGCCAAGGGGTGCTGGAACAAGCCGGGTACCAGGTCTGCCAGGAGAGGTTGACCTTGAGGACCGTCTCATGATCCTTTGGGAGCGCAGCCTGGCAACCCGCCAGTTCCATGACCCGGCCAACATCATCGAGCACGGTCGCAGGGTTTGTGTTGACCACGGCCACCTTACCTCGGCCTGGGAAGTCGCGTGGGATCATCTCAACCTCCTGCGGGATATATGGTCGCGAGTATAGCTCAAGCCCCAGGCTTTGTCTACTGCCCCCGGCATGACCTCCGCTCGCCCGGTTCGTGCGCGCCAGCGACGAATGCCCGTTGCCTTTTTGCCGGTCTGCACGTCATATTAGTTGAGAAATCATGAGTTTAGTCCGCGACGGTTGCGCAAAGGGCGCAATCTGTGGTATACACATGCAAGCAAACGTCAACTATGCCTACAGTTGTCAGTATGTGCTCGTCGCCTGTCGCCTTATTAGTCGCCTGTGCTGAGCTGCTGGAGAACTTCAACACCCACGCAGCACTGAGGCCGCGCGAGCGACTATGGCAGGAGCTCCTGACACAACTCGCTGGCAAGACGCTTGCTAAAGGTGGCTGCCTTGATCCCGCAACCGGGCCCGCAAACGATCCTTTCTCGGGCGACCCACCTACAATACACGTCGGTAAGATGGACGATGCCAGCCTTGCCTGGGCGAGCACCGCGGCCGCTAAGATGTTACAAGACGGCGCCGAGTCGGCATTGCATGAGAGCGACACCGGCAGCTCAGTCTGCGTAGTAGCGCCGGGTGGACCGGACCGTCCGGCTATCAGTCTCTGCCTGGAGTATCCCCCGACTTCCGAACTAACCCCACAGTACGGCACCCTGCTGGCCGCGGTCCTCCGGGCAGCCGTAGCTTTTGCCCGGCAAGAGGAAGCGCGCGAACAAACGGCCGACCAGTTGGCCCGCTTTCAGGAGCTATACGAGGTAGGCCAAAGTATTACTTCGACCCTTGATCTTGAGCAGGTGTTGAGGCAGAGCACAGCGCGGGTAGCCGAGGTCCTCGGTGCGGAAGCCAGCACTCTGCTGCTCGCCGACGAAGCTAACCAGCAACTCGTCTTCAAGATCCCGGCTGGCCCCGCCGAACATTTGTTGTTAGAACAACGCATGCCCATAGACAGAGGCCTGGCTGGCTGGGTGGCAACGCGCGGCGAGTCGCTCATTATCGAAGACGTTCAGCGCGACGACCGCTTCTATATGGAAATCGACCGCCTGACCGGGTATCAGACACATTCGATCATGGCTGTCCCCTTGCGCGTCCAGGGGAAAATCATCGGTGTGGCCGAGGTGATCAACAAGCTCGGCGGGACGGCCTTCTCACCCAACGACCTGCAATGGCTGAGCACCTTGGCCCCATTGATTGCAGTTGCTATTGACAACGCGCGGCTCTTTGCCGAAGTTCGAGAAGAAAGCGACCGGATCATCGCCGCCGAAGAGAAGGTGCGCCATGAGTTGGCACGCAACCTGCACGACGGCCCTGCCCAGATTACGGCCGCCTTGATCCTCAACATCGACATGGCACGCAGACAACTTGCAGCCAAGCCAGAGAAGATGGCCAAGGAACTCAACTTCCTCGAAAGCCAGGCGCAAGAGGCCAACCAAGAGGTTCGCGACCTCCTCTTCAACTTGCGGCCTCTCAGCCTGGAGGCCCATGGTCTGGAGGCCGCCCTGGTGCAGCTTGTGGAACGTGTCCAGGCTCACGCTGGCTTCGAGTTGCACCTGGAAATTGCGCCAAAGGCAGCCGATGGGCTCGACTCAAAGGCCGCGGGAACGCTCTTCGTCATCGTGCAAGAGGCCCTCAACAACATCCAGAAGCATGCCCGTGCTCAGAATGTGTGGGTACGGCTTGGCCGCACCCACGCGCACCTGTGGGTTGCCATTGCAGATGATGGCATGGGCTTTGATGTCCACGAGGTGGACACACACTATGCGCAACTGGGAAACTTCGGCTTGCTCAACATGCGGGAGCGAGCACGCCTGATCAACGGCCGAACGCGAATCGAGTCTCCACGACCAGGCACTGCCACTGGCACCCTGGTGCAGGTCCAGGTTCCACTCTCACGGGTGCTGCAGAGCAAGACTGGTGCTGAGGGTGAGCTGACCTGACAGCAACGGAGGCGCCGCTGGAGACTTGAGCCGTAAGGGAATCAAAAGACCCGGCGCCGGTCTGGTCGGCTGGTGCCGGGTCCTTTATGGCTTGGAATTTTGATGGCCTATTCTGCTTCTGTTGCCTCGCGTTTGGCCTGAGCGATGACCTGCTCGGCCACATTGTGCGGCGCTGCCTCGTAGTGCGACAACTTCATTCCATAGAGACCCCGGCCTTGCGTCATGGATCGTAAGTCGATCGCATAACGCTGCATTTCGGCCATCGGCACGAGCGCAGTGACGATCCCTTTGCCCTTGGCCTGCTCCATCCCCTGGACTCTGCCACGCCGCGTATTGAGGTCCCCCATGATATCGCCCATGAACTCCTCCGGCACCGTGATGCGCACCTCCATGATGGGCTCGAGCAGGACCGGTCCTGCTGCCAGGAAGATCTTTTTGAATACCTCGCGCCCCGCAATTTGAAACGCAATATCCTTGGAATCGACCGGGTGCATCTTGCCATCGTAGACTTCACAGCGCACATCAACGACCGGATAGCCCGCCAGAGGGCCGCTGTCGAGAGCCGCCTTTACGCCCTTCTCGATGGATGGAAAGAAGCTGTTGGAGATCGCGCCGCCGAACACACGGCTCGTATCAAACTCAAAGCCCTGACCGGACGGCAGGGGCTTGATCTCCATATGCACTTCCGCAAACTGTCCCGCCCCGCCAGTCTGTTTCTTATGTCGATGAAAGTCGGCTGCGTTGTGCGTCACCGACTCCCGATACGGCACCTTGGGCACAGCGGTCTCCACGCCCACCCCAAACTTAGCCTGCATCCGTCGCACGGCCAGGTCGATGTGCTGCTCGCCCATGCCAGCGAGGATCGTCTGCCCGGTGCCGAGCTCAAAGCGCCAGCGCAAGGTTGGGTCTTCCTCGGTGATACGCGTGAGTGTGGGCCCCATCTTTGCCGAATCGGCCTTAGTTTTCGG
Organism: uncultured Chloroflexia bacterium; assembly: GCA_963808455.1. GTDB lineage: Bacteria > Chloroflexota > Anaerolineae > CG2-30-64-16 > CG2-30-64-16 > CAWEHT01. The sequence continues at coordinate 10,368 of CAWEHT010000108.1, forward strand.
GCTGACGGCCACTTCGTAGAGCGGTGCCGGATATTCCGGCCGTGGCAGCATCAGCGGTTGAGCCTTGTCACACAGGGTGTCATTCGTGCCGGTCGAGCTCAACTTAGTCACGCCGCCGATGTCACCGGCCTGCACGTTCGGCGTTTGAAGCTGTTCCTTTCCACGAGGCACGAAGAGCTGTCCAATACGTTCTTCATTGCCGCTAGGCATGCTGTATACGCGGGAATCGGACGAAAACACACCCGACACTACGCGAAAAAGCGTAATCTTGCCCACATAAGGATCCGCCGTCGTCTTGAAAGCAAAAACCGCCAGCGGCCCTGATGCATCGGCTGTCAGCGTCAACTGGTCCCCATTGGGACGCTCGGCCACGCGAGGGCTGGCTTCGAGCGGGCTCGGCATAAACGCCACCAGCACGCGTCAAGCAGGCTGCGAACGCCGATGTTATTTGCGGCCGAGCCGCAAAAGACCAGAGTGATGTTCCCCTTGCTAATCCCGGCTCGAAGTCCGCGGCTGATCTCCTCTGCGGTAAGTTCTTCGCCCTCCAAGTATTTCATGATCAGCTCGTCATCACCTTCCGCGGAAGCCTCGATGAGCTGCATGCGGGCTGTCTCCACCTCGTCGGCCATTTGCGCCGGCACTTCGCTGACCTCCGCATTCTCGCCGATGTAGGCATTCCGGGTGATCAGGTCGAACAATGCCACGGAATTCTGAGCCCTCGCCGCCTATGGGTAGCTGTGCCGGCACGATGGTGCCGCCAAACGCGTCGCGCAGGTTCTGCAACAGCGCGCTGAAACGGGCATTCTCGCGATCCATCTTGTTGATGAAAACCGTGCGCGGTAGACCTGCATCTTCGGCATAACCCCAGGTCAGCTCTGTACCGACCTCGATGCCTGCAACAGCGTCAATTACTACCAGCGTCGCGTCGGCCACGGCCAATGCACCTCGCGTTTCGCCGACAAAGTCGATGAAACCTGGAGTATCGAGGACATTGACTTTGTGGCCGCGCCATTCACATGGCAGCACGGATACGTTGACCGACAGGCGCCGGCGGCTCTCCTCATCATCCCAGTCAGAGACCGTCGTACCATCCTCGACCCGACCACGACGCATGGTCGCGCCCGTGTCAAACAACATGGCCTCAGAGAGGCTGGTCTTGCCGGCGCTGCCATGACCAATCAAAGCGATGTTCCGGATATTCGCCGCCCCAAAGCTGGCCATTTACCCTCCTTGCCAAGCAGCCGAACCGGGAATCTCGCCGGCCCAGAAAGCCGGGTTCCCGTGCTCTTCACTTGATCCTTGTGAAAGCTCCGTTGGTATGTGGAAATGTGAGAGATACGCACAAAAAGCAGCCAGGTTCCATGAGCATCTGGCTGCCCGCCAATCCCCCTATTCTATCCAAAACACGCGGGCATGTCAAAGAAAATGCCCAGCCTGCCGAGCCTTCACCTCTCCAAGAAATCCAGTATAGCCTCCCACACGCTTACAAGCAGGCTGCGAGTTGCACTGGTGCTGCCTGGCATAGGCGTTGCAGCAACTGGAGGCTGAACGGCGGCTCCCTCGGCCTTACTCGCGGCCGGATGGCGTGTAAGTGGCTGCGTAAGGCGAAATGGCACTTGCCTGCGGATTGGGCGAGGTCGCAACAGATGTTAGGATAATGGGCCTGGCCGCTGCGAGCAGTACGCCGCCAGGCCGGCCTAACGCAACCTCGACATGACGCCCGCCTTGCGTGGCAGGCGGCAAGGACCCCACCAAGGATGCCCCTGACCCATCGTGCGGGACCCGGGCGGCGTCGGAGTAGTAATGATTGGCAAGAACCCTAACGCAGAGACCGGGTGAGGCTGTGGCCTCGGGACCGGCGTTCGCGTGGCAGCGTTCCCAGGGGTGTCCTGTGACGGTGGTGTCGGGGTCATGATCAGCACCTGACTCGGGTCGATGTATAGACGCGTTGGTGCAGGTGTAGGTGCGCTGGCCTCCGCCGGGTCTGGCCACACGATGACCCCATCTAAGGGGCCGGTTAGCCCCCATGCCTGGCCGACTTCATAGCTGACATCGACCACCCAGTTACGGTCGAGCAAGTCCGGGACATCCTCCGTCCTGGCGCAGTCGACCACCAAGAAGGGCCCGTAAACGACGTCGGTGCCGGGCAGCTGAAGCCAGACCTTGCGCCCGATGTCGCCCACACGCAGGAGTGCCACCGATCCCACACAATCATCGCAGCGCGGCAATTGCTCTCGTTGCTCGCGATAGTTGGCAACGAAGTCCATGATACCCGGTCCGTAGTAAGTCACAAGCCCCATCTCGGGCAGGCTCGTGCGATCCCAGTAGCCCGGCTGAATCTGCTGCGGCTGGGATGGGGGCGCCAACTGGAGTGTGATCCAAGAGAGAACCAGGATCACAAAGACACGCATGCCAGGTTCCTTTGGTCAGAAAAGTGCTATACTACACTATATGCAGAAGGCACCAATTGGGCAACCTCATGCCCACGCGAAGGGGGTAGCACCATGCGTCTGGGGTTTGCAGGCAGGTCTTTTGCGCATCCCGAGTTGAGAAGCCACGATTCGCGCAGATGGCAGAACCGGCCGCACCTGAGCGTGAGCCTGGTCTACCTGCGCGACATGATTGTCTATCTGGCCCGCGCTGGCATCTCAATGTATCGCATGTCATCTGAGCTGGCGCCCTACGCCACTCACCCCGGCTTGCCGGAGTTTCACAACCAGATAGAAGAATGCAGAAGCGAACTGGCTGCGGTTGGCGGGCTGGTTGTCGAGGCGGGCCTCCGCGTTTCGATCCACCTTGGGCAACATGTTGTGCTGAGCGCACCCGAACCTGAACTCGTGGCACGCAGCACAGCCGAGGTATGCAGCGCGGCTGCCCTGTTGGATGCGATGGGCCTCGATGCTGAAGCAGTCATCATCGGCCACATCGGGGGCTTGTATGGCGACCGAGACGGCTCGCGCGAGCGTTTCGTTGCCGCATGGAACAACCTCCCGGAACTGGCACGCCGCCGGCACGTGCTCGAAAACGACGACTTCCGCTTCAGCGTCAACGATACGCTATGGGTCCACAGAGAAACAGGTGTCCGCCTGGTCTTCGACCGCCTACACCACCGGCTTAACCACGCATCAGGCCTGGACGAACATGATGCCCTGGCAGCCTGCCTGACAACATGGCCACCCGGCGTGCGACCGAAAGTGCACTTCAGCAGCCCACGGACCGAGTTTAACCTTGACCCTCGGCACGCAGGGGTCCGGCCGCGCATTCGGCCACCGAGGTGGCACAATCACTCCGACTATGCCAACCCTTTCGTCGGTTGACAGTCAAGTCCTAAATGTTCTGTAGAATCCCATTCCTCAGGGTAGTTGGTTCTTGTTGTTGGTGGTTGAGAGGGGGGCCAGCTTGCGGAGGGCGTAGCCCGAAGCAAGCTGGCCCCCCTCTCAGGCGGCT
>CAWEHT010000109.1:0-18531 GCA_963808455.1 uncultured Chloroflexia bacterium
CTTTTTATGTTAACCTTACCTGATTACATTGATATTGCTCGCCAACAGATTGCAAACGGTAGCTACAAGGTGTCAGCAAGTGATGTGGCCAGCCGGCTGATAGCCGATGCCTGACGAGAACGCCGAGGAATTGCTGGAGTTCTTGGGGCAATGCGCCGACTTGTGCGCGCAGTGGGAAGACTGGGCGGACCAACAGTTTGAGGCCCTGCGGCGTGGTGACCTGAACGTGCTCACGGCTGCAACTGCCCAGCAGGCCAACCTGGCCGCGCACTTCGGGCGTCTTTCTGCCCGTCGGGGCCGCCTGCAAGGGCCGGCCCCGAGACCTGGTGCTGACGGGGCGCAGGCCGATCCCCCAGGCACCTCGCCCCGCCTGCGAGCGGAGTTGCGCGCCCGGCGATGGACGCTGCAGGCAGCCGCGAATCGCGTGCTGGCCGCCAATTATCGCAACTTGAAGGCATTGAGTGTGCTCCGGGCGTTGGGCGGAGCCTGCGAAGCTCAGATGGTACCAGTCCAGGGCTGCGTGTACAGCCGTCCTGGGGGACCGGCAAAACCTCGCCAGGCCATTCACGCCATCATCGACCGCCGGGGCTGAAGGATGATGCCACATGGGTTCGTTCGATGGGCTTTATATTGGCTTGAGCGCACTGCGCACTCAGCAAACTGTGCTGAGCGTGATCAGCAACAATACTGCCAATGTTGACACTACCGGCTACTCGAACGAGAGTGCCGCATTGGTGGCAATGCCGTCCGCCGCGGATGGCGGCGCGACGGCTGTCGGTGCAGGTGTTGATGTGGAGGCCGTCCGCCGGTCCACCTCCGCGATTCTCACACAGGAGCTCTCGCAAGAGACCAGCGTGGACGGCCAGTGGGACACCATGCAAAGCGGCAGCGATCAGATCCAACAGCTGTTCAATTCCACCACCAGCAGCGGTATTCTGGATGACCTCGACAACTTCTGGTCGTCATGGCAATCGCTCAGCGACGACCCGACCAATACCGCCAGCCGCACGAGCGTAGTTCAGGCGGGCGATGAGCTCGCCTCCGACTTCAACCAAACGGCAACCAGCCTTGACGATCAAGTGTCAACCCTGAACGACCAACTTGACACGGAGGTCCAAAGCCTCAACGAATATGCGGGGCAAATCTCTGCCATCAACCAGCAGGTCATGAACGCTGAAGCCAGTGGCAACCCGGCCAACCAGTTGCTTGACGCGCGCGACACCCTGGTTCAGGAGATTTCAAAGATCGCGCAGGTCCAGACGGCTCAGAATGCCAACGGCAGCCTGACCGTCAGCCTGGGCGGCCATCTGCTGGTCAGCGGCACGGGGGCATCAACGATCAATGTCGGGCAAGACGTGTCAGGCAGCCCTGAGGCCATTTGGGCTGACGACAACAAGACGGTCAGCGTGGGCTCCGGCCAGCTCGCCGCGACCCTGGAACCTGCGCGATTGGGTCAAGGGGACCGTGCTTCCCCAGCTCAACCAGGTGGCCAGCGAAGTCATCACCCAGGTCAATACGCTTCACGAAAGCGGCTATGATGCCAACGGCGCCCAGGGGGGCGCCTTTTTCACAGGCACCGACGCCAGCACTATCGCCACTTCGTCCACCCTCGAGGCTGATCCGGAGCTAGTTGCGGCGTCTGCTTCTTCCGGCGCAACAGGCGACGGCAGTATCGCGTTGTCCATAGCAGAGCTCCAGGACAAGACGCTGAACGACTCGTCCAATGGCTTCGTCGATGAGAGCATCGACGGCGCTTACACAAACCTGGTGGGCACCGTTGGGCTGATGGCGCAGAAGAGCAGCAATATGGCGATCCAGCAGGACAAGCTGATGAGCTATCTCAACGAGCAACAGCAGGAGGTCGCCGGGGTGTCGCTTGACGAGCAATCGACAGAGATGCTGGCAGCCCAGGAAGCCTATGATGCGGCCTCGCGTGTGATCACGACGGTGAACAGTATGCTGGAGGTGCTCATCAACGGCACCGGCGCGGCCAGCAGCGCTTAGGGGGACACATGCGAATATCCGAGCAGATGCGCATCAGTGCCGGGATCAGCGCCATGGAGAGCAGCAAGGAAGCCGTGGACACGCTGGAGACGGAGATTTCGACCGGCGATCAGATCTTGCAGCCATCCGACAACCCTGAGGGAGTCGAGCAGGCGATGCGCATCAAGACCTATCTGAGCGCCGTCAACAACTCGCTGCAAAACATCAATACGACCCAAAACTGGATCGATACTTCCTATACCGCCCTGAACGACTTCGTCAGCGTGATGAGCTCGATGAGGGTCCTGGGGCTGCAGGCTGCCAATGGGACGCTGTCTTCCTCAGACCTCCAGGGGCTGGCCTCCCAGGTACAGGAAGCGCTGACGGAAGCGGTCAGCCTCGGCAACACCCAGCAAGAAGGGGAGTACGTTTTCGGGGGCTTCCAGGTCAGCCAACAACCGTTCACGCTCTCAACCTCTACACTCGACGTCACCTGCACCAGCGACAGCGGTGTGATGCTGAATGAGATCGAGCCCGGTGTAACGATTCAAGTCAACGTGCCCGGCACCGAGTCGTTTTTCGCGACCGGTTTCACGGCCCTCAAGCAACTCCAAAACGAGCTGCAGAACAGTGACACCAGCGCCATCGACGCCACACTCAGCAGCCTGGACCAGAGCTGGGAGCAGGCCTCGGATGCCAGCGCTGTGCTCAGCTCGCATGCAAGAGGTCACCACGACGCAATCGCGGCTGGAGACCTTCCAGACGATCTGGAGGAGCAGTACAGCAGCATCGTCAACGTTCGATAGAGTAACAGCTCGGTAGAGCTGAGCAGCGCGGCAGGAAGGGTATCAGGCCACCCTGACCACGCTATCCAAGAGCACGTTCCAATCGCTTTTCGATTACCTGGGCTGATATCGAGCCTGGGTGACAAATTGTGAAGCCGCCCCCTGGTGGGCCCCTTCAGGGGGCGGCCGTGAGCGTGACGTCCGCGCTGGCCTCACTGCCCTAAAGGTGTCGGTGTGGGCGTCGCGTACATGGACGAGTCCGCGTCCTGAGATGCCGCGTTCGACCCCTCCGGCTCCGTGGTGCGCTGAAACACGAGCAAGAAATCCACGTGCTCTTTGCCGGGCATGCCAAAGCGGCTGACCTTGTCGCTCAGCCCCGCCACCGCCGCAGAGTAGCTCCCGACCGCCCCGTACATGGGGAAATTACCGCCGTAGTAGTTGTAGATGTCGTAGCCGGTGCGAGGTTTCACGGTTACCGTGTATTCCCCGGTTGGCCAGGTGATCACGACGCTGCCGCTTGTCTCCTGGCCGTCCTCATCGAGCAGGCGCACGTAGATGTGGTGCCGGCCTGCTGCCTGATGGGGGTCCTCCAGCCGGGCGCTCACCAGGCGCCAGACGCTGGAGCCGGGCGCGGCCTGCGCCTTGTCCAGGTGAATGTGCAGCCAGTTCAGCCTGGTGTCCCATACCTTGAGGGCGGGTGGTGTGGCTGCTGCCGTCGCCGTCATGGTGGGCGTGGGCGTCGGGACCGTTGGCGATGCGGCTGCCACAGGGGCGCCTTTGCACTGGGGGGGCGGTGAGGAGTCTGGGCCAGGCTGGCCGATGGCAGCAACCTCCTGCCAGCCCCGGTCTCTGATTTCCATGCCCCACGTATGCCCATCATCGGGCGGCTCCCAGGTGCGGATCGAAGGCTGGAGTTCCGCGAGCCAGACGGTCACGCAATTGAACACCGCGTTGTCGCGCCAGTAGATGACCCAGCCCTGGTTGGCCGGGTCAGGCCCGGGAGGAAGCGTGGGCGTGGGCGTCCCGGCGAGCGCGAAGAGCAACTCAGGCTTGGGCGTCGGTGAAGGCGACGGCAGAGCAGGTGCGTCCATCTGCGCCGCGCTCTCGGCCGGGAATGGGGCCGCCGTGGGGTAGGCTGCCGGCACGGGGGTCGCCGTGGGCTCGGGTGTCGGCCCAGGCGTCATAGTGCGCGGCGTCGAGGTGGCGAAGATGTCGGCCCAGGCCGAAGCGTTGGCCTGGGCGTCCAAGGCGGCTGTTGCCATTGACGCGGCACGCCCGGCAGCCGTGCTGGCTGCCGTCGGCGGTGGCGTGGGGCGCGCTCCGGCCAGGCCGGCCAGGCGCTGCACCGCGGCCACGACCGGCTTGGGGGCACCGGCAGTGCCGTAGAACCACGCTGCAGGCTCCCACTCCGGATCATAGTTCCCGGCAGCCTCGTTGGCCAGCAGCCACGGAGTGAAGGCAAAATAGTAATCGGGGGCCTCGCGGGTCATGTAGGTATACGCCTGGACCGTCCGCCCTGCGACGTCCGCGTCTGTGACGGGCGGGTAGCGTGGGTCTTCGTGCGTTCCCGGGATGGCGCCACCTTCGGTCGAGATGATCGGCATGACCAGGCCGGTCGTCTGCGTCACGATATCCTCGTACGCTTCGAACTTCAAGAAACCGTTCGAGTCCTGGTCGATGGTGTTGCCCACATAGTAGCCCCCTTCCGAGCGCGGCAGGTGGCTGCTGGCCCGCGCCTGGTCGATGGCTTGCACCTGGGCGTCGCTCAACTGGCGCTGGGTTATTTCGGCCTGGCCGAGCGGGACGGAGGTCAGGTTGGCGGGATCGGCCGGGTAATCGACCGGGTGATTCAGAAAATAGTTGTGCAGGGCCACCCAACTGCTCTCCAGTGTGGGCTGCCCGCCCTCCTCGATCACCTCCTGAAGGAATGCGCGGAGGAACTTGTCGTCAGGATAGTCACCTCCTGGGGTAAGCGCGGGCACGCTGGGGAACCCGCCGGCGTCGATGACTTGCTGCGCCGAAGGCAGCCAGCCGGCCACCAGCGTGTCCACGCTGATCGAGGCACCATCCGGCCAGCCGCCGGGGGCACCTGCCATATTGGGCTCATTGTAGAGCTCGTAGTAGTACACGCCCAGCGGGCGTGCTGCCTGCACCAGGGACGTCAGGTGTTCGTAAGGCCCATTGTCCCGGCGAAAAACGCGCAGCACCGGCATCATGCCGTGGTCGGCCAACGATTTCAGCAGTTGTTCATGCTCGATTTTGTCCTCATCGGGCTGCATGACCTTGACCCACTTGATGCCCAGGCTCGCGGCTTGCTCGACCCACCGATCGACCACGTTCGTCGGTTGGCCGAACAGCGTCGGCGGCCAGTCGATGCCCCAGCCGTTGTCTGCCGGTGGCCGGGGGAAACGATTTAGCCCGCCGGCCACGGCCGAGGCCGGGCTTGCCGCCACGCCGGGACCTGCCGTCGCGGGGCGCACCGGGGCCAGGGCCAGCATAAGCGCCAAGGCTATCAAGACCATGCCAGACCGCATCAGAACGCCTCGCCTAATGGATCAGATTGACCAGGTCCTGCAACATCTGATCGGATGAAGTGATCACCTTCGAGTTGGCCTCGAAGCTACGTTGTGCGCTGATCATGTTGCTGAACTCTGTGGCCAGGTTGACATTCGAGGACTCCGTGTACCCCGCCTCGATGCTGCCCAGCCCTGCGGAGCCTGGCACACCCGTTGTGGCATTGCCGCTGTCGGCTCCGCTCGAGAACATATTATCGCCCATCCGGATCAGGCCGTCATCGTTGGCGAAGTTCGCCAATGCCAGCTTTCCCAGCACCTTGGTCGCGCCGTTGCCATAGGTGCCGACGACTTCCCCGTTCGACGAGACGCTCCAGCCGGTCAAGTCGCCGGGCGCATATCCGTCTTGCGTCGGAGTGCCCAGGTCGCTGGTCTGATCGAGTTGGGTTAGCTTCGAGAAATCGAGGGAGATAGTTTGGGCGGCCGCGCCATTGTTATAGGTCAGCGACAGCGACGTGGTCGTCGAGCCGGCGGAATAGGCGCCTGTGCTGGTGAAATCCAACGAGCTGGCCGTCGCCGGCGTGATTGTAGCGATCGTGCTGTCGCCGTCGGTAACCTGCCAGCTCCAGTCATTGGTGGCACCAGTGTTCTTGGTGAGAATGAGGTTGAGGGTGTGAGCCGTGCCCAATGAGTCGTACACTTGCAGGCTGGAAGTCACGCTCTGCGCCACGTAGGCCACCGAGGCCGCGCCTGCCCCGCGGGTGCCGTCGGTCAGCGTGCCGCTGCCGAAGTTGATGGTCAGGCCACGGCCCGTGTCGTAGGTTGTTCCCTCCACGCTGGTGACGCTCTGCCAAGCGGAGGTAGAGGCCGAACCGCTCACGCCGGCGATGTTGATCGCGTTGCCGTTGCTGTCGACCACCCGGAATTGTTGCGCGCCGGCAGTGCCCTGGATCTCCACGTAGTAGGTGTCGCTCGGCAGCTCATTGGTGACGGAAGCACCTGAGGCAGCGGTGCCGAAGCCGGTCACCGTGCCGGAGATCGTCGAGCAAGTGGAGATCGAACGTGCGGCCAGGGCCGAATCGATGTTGCCCGTGACGCCTACGTTCTGGGTGGCCTGGGCCATCCCCTGGTCCATCGGCACCACGATGGCCGACAGGGCGCCGGTGGTGTTGATCACGCCGGTGGTGGAATCGGCATTCCAGCCTAGAATTCGCATGCCCGTTAACGAGTTCTCCAGCGTGCCATCCGCTCCGAGCTCAAGCGATGACCCATCGCGGGAATAGAGTTGCTCGCCATTGCCCTGAAAGACGAAGAAACCCGAGCCCGAAATAGCGAGGTCGTTCGAGTCCCCGGTGTTGACCATCGAGCCTTGGGTAAAGAGGCCGCTGACGCCTCCCAGTGTGGCACCGAGGCCGATCTGGATCGGGTTAATCCCGCCTGTCGTCGTCGTAGGCGCCGAGCCTGTCAACTGGATCTCGGCTCAAGAGATCCTCGAAGGTGACCTTCGAGGTCTTATAGCCGTTGGTGTTCTCGTTGGCGATGTTGTTGGCGATGACGTCCATGTAGGTCTGATCATCACGCAGCGCCGCGGAGGCGCTGGACATCGAGATAAGCATTTCAATGACCTCCCTGGGTTGAGTAGATGGTCTCTCGGCCCCCTACAAGAGGTCCGGCCGGAGACCTAGAGATTCATGCCGGATTGGCCGGCAACCGCCTATCCGTGCCGCCAAGTTTGATATCGACCGAGTGGCTAAGCTGTGCGCCGTGCGACGGCGCGGGTGTCAAGCCGGCTCAGCTGCGGCTCCCGGGCACGACCACCGCGCTGTCGATGTGCGTGAAGACGTTTGCCTGATCTTCACCGCGTTCGAGCGCCGTGATCACAACCTTGTTGCGGACGCTGACGATCAGTGCCAGATCGTCGTACAGGATCAGGGATTCCTGGGCCCCTTTAGCGCCCGCCATGTCCACCGCCCCGGCCAGCCGGGCGGTGTCTTGTTGGCTCAGCTTGATATCGCGCGACCGCAGGCGTTCCTGGGCGTGGGTAGAGAAGCGCAGCGGCGTATTGATGGCTGCCTGCAGCGCATCGGCAAAGCCGCCAGGCTGGCATCCCACGCTCGCATCCTGCAGACGGCGCGACGCGAGGTCGGCCGGTGAGATGCGTTGGGGCGGCGAGCCGGGTAGCTGATCGACCATCTAAACTCCTATTCCGTGACCGAAGTAAGGTCGCTTATCGACACCAAAGTGCCGCCGACATCCAGCGACACATTGCCGTCGTTGATCGTGAGGCTCTCCACGGTGCCCGATACGGCCGTGCCGCTCACGGTGGCGTCAACCGTGCGCCCGAGCAAGTTGCTGGCGTTGCCGACCTGTTGCTGCTGCTGGTCGGTGCTCAACGTGGTGTTCAGGTTGTACATCTGCTCCAGCAGGCTGAGTTGGGCCAGCTGGTTGAAGAACGCCGTGCCATCCATCGGATCGAGAGGGTCCTGGTTCTGCATTTCGGCGAGCAGCAGCTGCATGAACTGGCTCGAATCCAACGCGTCGCCGGTGCCCGAGGAACTCGAGCTGGATGAGGTCGAGCTGGTGCTGGTGCTGCTGGCGGTCGAGGCAACCCGGCCGTAGCTGGAGGAGGTCGGGTTGGCGTAGGTGCCGGTTGTGGCCGCGGCCACGCGGCCGTATTGGCTCGCCAGGGCTTTAATGGGATCCGTCATTTACCACCTCCTTCCAGAACGCACAAGGCACTATCAGCTCAAGCGAGCAGGTCGATCCGCTCGCCCGCGATCAACTCCGCGGTTCCTGTTGCAAGCTGGGGCTGAACCTCATCGCCGGCAGGGTCGGCCTCCGCTGGAAGCAGTCCAGGGGAACCTGACCCTGACCCCTGTTGGCCGGCCTGACCGCCATCGCTGGTCAGGCTCACATTACATTGACCCAGCACAATGCCCTTCTCTTGCAGGCTCTGCTGGAGCTCCGGCAAGGCCTGTTGCACCGCATGCTGGGCCTGCAAGGTGCTCGTGCCCAATGACAGGTTCAGCTTGCCGCCGCTCAGCGCCAGGTCCGCCTGCAGGCTGCCCAGCTCCGGCGGGTGAAGGTTGAGGACCAGCCGGCTTTCACCATTCCCAGCCGCCTGAACCAGGCGGGCCGTAACCAGGTGGCCCAGAGCCTGTGTGCTATCTGGCTGCCCTGCAGTGACCGGGTTCTTGGACACCGCCGCCGTGCTGCCCGGCGCCGCCGCAAGGCCCGTAGTTGTGAGGTTTGCGGCAACTGCCGACCCGGCGGCAGCAGCGGCTGCTCCTCCGTCGATTGTCGAGCTGCCACTCTGGTTGCCGGTTGCCTGTGGTGTAGCGTCGCCTGTCTTCGCCCCGGCCCCTGCCGTAGCGGTGCCTGTCTTCGCCCCGGCGCCTGCCGTAGCGTCGCCTGTCTTCGCCACGGCGCCTGCCGTAGCGGTGCCTGTCTTCGCCACGGCGCCTGCCGTAGCGGTGCCTGTCTTCGCCACGGCGCCTGCCGTAGCGGTGCCTGTCTTCGCCCCGGCCTGCGGTGCAGCGCCGCCTGTTCTCGTTTCAACCTGTGCCGTGGCGCTGCCCGTGATTGCCTCGGCCTGTCGTGCCGCACCGGCGAACGACGGCTGGGCCACGATATCTTGCACGGAGGCGACCGTCTGGCCGCGCGCAAGCTGCTCGCCGCCACGATCGGCGTCTCCGCCCTGGGAACCCGGCTGCTGGGACGCCCCTGCCCCAGCAGCGACTTCAGCCGGGGCCTGCGTGGCATGACTCACGTTCCCATCGAGCGCCGTCCCCGTGGTTCCTGGCTTCGAGGAGGCGACGGCTGAAGGCAGGCCGGCCGCCGTCGCGGCCTCACTGGAGCCGGCAGCCCGGGCGGCCGCAGGCGCTCCCCTGGTCCCGGCATCTGCCAAGGCTGCCAGGCCGGGTTGGCTCGCAACCGCTGCAGCTGCCGATCCTTGTTCATTCGCTCCGGCGGTCCGTCGTGGCGTCCCGGACCCGGCGCCAGTGGGGGCTACAACCCCCGTCACGGGCGCGACGCTGGCCGCTTGCGGCGTCCGCCCACCCTCGCCGGCATTCGCCGTGGCCAGGCCACGACTGCCGGCGGGCACGGCTGCTGCCGGCAATCCGGCGGAGCCGGATGCCGCCGGCATTTGCTCGCCGGCGGGCCCGGACTTTAGCGCCGGCTGATTTGGCGCCCAGGCGCTGCCGCCCGGCGCTTGCGATGGCCCACTGGCCCGCCCGGCCTGGACCGCTCCGTTAGTTGTTCCGTCGCTCCCTCCTGTCAGCAAAGTGCCTGGCCCAAGGGCCGCAGCCTTCCCAGAGGCCTTCCCGGTCGCTGGGCCACTCGCCCCGACCACAGGGGACGCGGCGCTCGCAGCGACTCCTCCGCTGGGCGGTTCCTGCGAGGCCGGCGGAGCCCCGCCCGGCGACGTAATGGCTGAAGCTGAGGCCAGGACGGCTGCCTGCGAGTTCGGGTTGAGCGCGCCGTTGGCCGGCGGTGAACCGGCCTCCGTCGCCGACCGGCCAGCATCGGTCTGCCGCTTGCCCCCAGCGCGCGTTCGGGGAGGGCTGCCCAGTGCTCGAGCCCGGCACCTGCGCCTCGGAGGTGCCTGCGACCGCTTGCCCGGTTTGCAGATCGCCCGTCCCCGTCGCTGCCGGCCGCGCCATGTTTGCCAGCAGGATGCCCGGAAAGGCATTTTCCTGGCTGGATTCCAGCACTGGCCCTGCAGTAAGGGTGGTATCGGCGCTAACTGCTGTCATTGCTACCGCTGCACAGCTCACAATGGCTTTCCTCTCCTTTCTCTGCCTGCTACCGGCAACTCGTGGCAGGCAATGGAGCGTCAGGTTCAGGGCGAGGCCCGAAACCGTGGCTCCAAATGTTGGTGTATGCCGTGACGCCCGGGACCTCGACCCAGAAGTTGAGGTAATGGCCGGGTTGCCGGGCGGTGCTGACATCCACGTCGGGAAAGTCCCATAGATCGTAGGTCAGCCACGGTGCCTGGATCAGCCTGGGGCGTCCTGCTGGTGGTGCCGTGCCTGCCTGATCTGGTCCATCGTTGACCGACCAATGCAGCAGCACGGTCGGCGTGTACTCTGTATCGACCGGCAGCACATCGCGCGTGCCGTGGTCGAAGAGGGCCACGCTGAGATTGGCCCTTGATGTGTCAGAGATAGGGCTGCCGCCGTGAGGCCAAAGGATTCTCTATGCTCGCATCGACCGGGTTTGCGCCGCCCCCTGCCGCCTTGGCCGGCGGTTGAGGCTGTGGGTAGTAGGTCCCTTCGTTAGGGCCGATGGTCACGATGTTGTGTATAGTTTCGACGCCATCGGCTGTGGCAAAGAGCTGCAACAAATTCTCGCTGCCACGGGCGCCTGTCACGTCCACGGCCTTGAAAATCCAGGCCGGGAAAGTCCGCTTGCCGACGGTACGCAGCAGCCTGGACCCGACGGCCAGCGTCTGGGCCGGATGTTGGCCAGCCGCTCCCCACAGCCGTAGGGTGGCCGGCCAGTTGCAGGGCGGGCTGCCGCCGCCGGGCTCGTACACATAAGCCGTGACGTCCGAACGGCCAGCCTCACCATCGCTGGCCGGTTGGACGGCGGCGATCCGGATCGTAGGCAGGTCCGGGGCAACGGGCGTGTGCCGTGGCGGAGGCGTCGGTTCCGGCCGCACGGCCACCGCAATCTTTGGCGCAGGATGTGCCGCGTACAGCAGAGCCACCGCAGCGGCGTCGATGCCGCTGGTGTCTCCGAAGGAATTGCGGGCGCGGCTCACGCCGCCGGTCGGCAGCGGGGTGGCCACGGGGCCAGGGACAACCCCCGCACCGGCAGCGAGCCGGATGCGCAGTCGAGGGCGGGAGCCGGCCTCGCGCCATTCGCTGCTGGCAAGATAGTATTCCATGCCGGCGTCGCCGCTCCCCGTCAGCAGGATGCCTTTGTTGCCGGCGGGCCGGCCAATCCAAGATTGGACCAGGTCGGTCAACGATGCCTGTGCCAGGTTTTCGCCGGGCAGCTGGACGGTCGCCGCCGGATCGATGTCGAAATCGACGCCGGGCTGTAACCCTGCCGCGCCCCACGCCTGGCCTGGTGCGGCCTGGCGCCAGGTGGCCTGGTTCGCTTCCCAGGAGCGGTCCAGCGGGTAAACGCTGGCGATCAGCTGGCCCGGGCGGTCCCGCCCGACAACTGTCAATTCCAGCCACGCGCCCACCACGCGCGCGGTGGATGGAATATCGCTGAGGTCGAAGCGCAGCAGCGCCCGCTTGTGGCCACCAGAATCCAGCATCAGGCAGTTGGCCACGCCGAAATTGTCGTTTGGATGATCGGCATCGATGTACGAATCTACCACCACAGACGGGTGCCCATCGATCTGATAGCGTACGACGTCAAGGCCCGTCGCGGCCGGTGCCGAGGCTGAGGAGCCAGTATCTGGCCAGGGCGCGCCGATGGATGTGTCGGAAGCCGGATCCTGCCTGTCGGGCGTAGGCTTGGGCCCACCATCTGTCGCGATGGTGAGATCGGCCCTCGATGGCGAGGGCGTGGCGCTGGCAGCCGCCGGCTGGCTCACGGTTGGCGTTGCGGTGGCCACCGGGGTGCTGCCTGGGTCCCTGGTGAGCACTCTCAAACGCAGCATGTGGAATTGCACATCGCTGCTGCCGGTCGCCAGCAGCCGCAGATCGCTGCCCGGCTGGCCGTTTGCATCGGGCAGCCGGTTGCGGAACGTGGCATCGAGGAGCACAAAGGAGTGGCTCAACCATTGTCCTGTGCCTTGCAGGGTAACCGTCCCGGCGGCCTCGCTGGGCGAATCACCCCCGTCATAATCCAGCTCCCACGTGGCGCCCGCAGCCTGAGCCGGCCCATCCCAATAGGTCACCTCGACCATGGCAACCTGAGAGCCCCCGTACACAAATCCGTCATCCACATCGAAGTACAGCGCCGGGCGACCGTTGGCGAGATCCGTGGACCGGCTATAAGCGCCCTCCCACGTGCTGCCCGCGCGACCACCCTGTTGGCTGGCGCTAGCCATGACGGTGGACGCGCCGGCTGCGTCGCCGCGGCGATGCAGATACCATTCGTAGTCGCCCGTATCACCACACCAGACGCCGGAGTCGCCGCGGAGCGCGATCCAGGCATCCTGGGTAGTCTGGACGGTGCGTCCGGCGTAGCGCGCGAAGAACTGCCAGGCGTCGGTCCATTTGACGTCGCCCGGCTCGGCGTACATCACGCTGGCGTGTTTGTCTAGTGCGTTCAACACGCTCCACCAGACGTTCTCTTCGTCGCTCAGTGACAGCTCCGACTTGCGAGGGTGCTGGTTCATTTCGACCGAGATGGGCAGCTCCGGCCAGTATTGGGCGAGCACTTGCCAGTGCGATGGGGACGACCCGCCAGGCTGGGCACCGGCAGCGGAGCACCCGCTATCCTGGTTCTCGCCGGTGGGGAAACTCGCAGCCAGGGCCTGATCGTGCAGCCCAAAACCATGCTGCAAAGCTCGCTTGACTATGACGTCCCGCTCGTCAGGTTGCATGAACTTGCCGGTAATGCTCACCTGCAGCGGAACGTGGTCTACGCCTCCTGCAGCCTCGAAGCTCCCCGCATAATCGTCCATGAGCGCGGCCATGTAGGCTTGCCACCCATTACTGGACTCGCCGTAAGCCAGCTGGTAGGCCTGGCATTCCTGCTCCTGGCCGGGTGCATCAGAAGCGATCGGGCACGGCGATGCCGACCCGGCAAAGCCGAGATCGATCTCCATATGCGAAAGGCGCGCATCGGCAGCATAGTGCCGCGCCAGCGCGTCCACCATTTGCGCCGCGGCTTGCTGCACCTGCCTATCCAGGTAGTTCAGGCGCGGCTTGCCCCCAACCATGACCGGCTGCCACGCCAAGGCCCACGGCGGCGCGCAGCCATCCTTGCCGGCGTCGTTGTCCGCGCAGCGCAGGTAGATGCCGATGGCGCCTTCTTTCCCGGCCTGCGCCAGCTGGGCCAGCCAGTCGTCGATGCGTTTGAAGTCGAACTGGCCGTTAGCGGGCTCGATGGCGGCCCAGCCGACGTGCACGACGCTGCCCTGGGCAAACGGGAAGCTGGCCGATCTGGCGGCCCAGTCGTCAAGAAAATAGACCCCCGGCACCGGCCGCCGCGTCGAGCCTGTCGACGCACCCACCGGTGCCGGGCAGAGCGCGATCAGCAGGATGCAAGCCAGGAGCATGGCGGCCCACTGGCCGGCCTGGCAGTTGCGCTGCCCTGCGCCGGTTGCCGAACGCGGAGATCGTGGCGGCGGACCGCCATGACGAGCGGCAAGCTCGCGCCGCGGCGATCCACCGGCCTGTGCAGGCCGGCCTCGCCGGGGGAACCGCAACTCGCCGTCACCGGGCAGCGCACGCCACGCATGCATCGCTCACTGACCTCCACCGTTGATGACATTGCGCAGCATGCCCATGCGCAGCGACACGACCCGCGCCGCCGCCTCGTACTGGAGAACGGTCGCGCTCAACGACTCCATTGCCTGCTCGGTGTCCACGTTGTTGCCGTCCAACCGTTCGCTGGTGTTGTTCGACAGCGTGATCTGGACAGCGTCCGAAGAGGCGGTGCCGGTCCCGCTGAGATGCTGCGGGTTAGTCGAGACAAGCTGCAAACCGCTGCCTGCCTGGGTCGCATCGCTGAGCTGTTGGGCGAAGTTCACCTCCGACGCCTTGAAGCCCGGGGTGTCAATGTTGGCGAGGTTGTTGGCAATCACGCTTTGCCTCGTCGCCAGACCATTGAGCGCCGTGGCCAATGCCTTCATCGGGGCGTCTTCAAGCTGAATACCGGGCATAGATACCTTCCCAGTTCCTGAGATCTCTACGCGTCCCAGCCTTTGCACAGGCTGAGCACGCGCTGCACATAGGCCTGCGTCTCGGCGTACGGCGGCACTCCGCCGTACGTATCCACTGCCGCGGGCCCGGCGTTGTAAGCCGCCAGGGCCAGCGGCACGTTGCCATAGCGCTGCAACAGCTCATGCAGGTAACGGACGCCTCCCTCGATGTTCTGGCGTGGGTCGAACGAGTTGCCCACCCCGAACGTCTGCGCGGTGCTATCCATCAACTGCATCAGGCCCTTGGCGCCCGCCGACGACACCGCATGAGGATTGAAGTTCGATTCGGTCTGGATGACCGCCTGCACCAGGCCTTCAGGCACATCGTAGCGCGCGGCGGCGTCGGTAATGTACGCCGAGAACTCGGACCGGCTGCCTCCGGCCGCGCCGACGCCGTTCGCCAGGCTGTCAAACGTACGGACAATTTGTGCGGCCAGGTTCGGAAACAACGCGCCCAGGCTGATATCGTCCAGAGACACGGATGCCATGGCTAGCCTTTCACCCATTGTCCTCGGGGGATGCTCCCCCTCTTGCTTGGCACGATGGAAGCGCAGGACGGCCATCTCGTTCAGCACCTCGGCTTCCTGCCTGATCGTCGCCTGTTGCTCTTCGGCAAGCTGGCGTTCCTTCAGCTTCTCCAGGACCTGCTTGTCCTGCATCGCCCCGCTCAATTCCAAGCGCTTGGCGGCCGTCAGCTGTTCGATCTGAGCGACGGACGCCATCTGCTCCACCACGCGCTGGGCGGCCCGCCCGAATGCTCCCAGGCTTGAGCGCAGCCCTTCGCAGTCCAACGCCTCCCTATCTTGCTGCGCCCGGATCTGCGCAGCCAGGCTTTCCGTTTGCTGATGGAGGCTGGCCAGCCTGGCCAGCTCGGCCTCCAGCCTGATCTGGAGGACAGCCAGTTCCTGCTGGCGCATCTCCACCAACTGAGCCCGATATTGCAGCACCGACTCCAGGCGAAATCTTCGTCCTGGCATAGCCGCCTCAGTTAGCCAGCGCCTTCAGACGCGTCAGCGTCGTCTCGTATGGCGACACCTCGTCGCCCCTCTGGCATAGGAAAGCCTTGATCTCTGGCAGGAGCGCGATGGCGCGGTCGATCTGGGCATTGCTGCCCTTAGCATAGGCACCGATGTTGATCAGATCTCGGGATCGCTCGTACGTGGCCAACGCTTCCCGCAGCGCGCTTGCCGCCTGCAGATGCTCGTGGCTGGCCAGGTCGCCGATGAGGCGGCTCACGCTTTGCAACACATCGATGGCCGGATAACGGTTCTCGGCGGCCAAGGCCCGTGACAGCACGATGTGGCCATCCAGGATCGAGCGTACCGTGTCTGTGATCGGCTCGTTGAGGTCATCACCTTCCACCAGCACCGTATAGAAACCGGTGATGGTCCCGGTCTCGGCTGTTCCGGCCCGTTCCATCAGGCGCGGCAGCAGCGCGAAAACCGAGGGCGGGTACGCGCGCATCGCCGGCGGCTCGCCCACGGCCAGGCCCACCTCGCGTTGCGCCATCGCCAGCCGGGTGACCGAATCCATCAGCAGCGTCACATCATAGCCCTCGTCGCGGAACCACTCGGCGATGGTGGTGGCCGTCCAGGCGGCCTTGAGCCGCACCAGGGGCGGGTGATCCGAGGTCGAGATGATCACCACCGAGCGGGCCAGGCCTTCGGGCCCGAGATTGTGCTCGATGAAATCGCGCACCTCGCGTCCGCGCTCGCCGATCAGGGCGATGACGCTCACGTCTGATTTCGTGTTGCGGGCCAGCATGCCCAGCAGGGTGCTCTTCCCGACGCCGCTCCCGGCGAAGATCCCGATGCGTTGCCCTTTTCCCACCGTCAGCAGCCCGTCGATGGCTCGGATGCCCGTCGGCAAAGGCTGCGTGATGGGTGGCCGGCGCAGAGGGTGGGGGGCCGCGTTGTCGCTCAGCACAGTCCTGGTGGGGGGCAGCGGCCCCAGGCCGTCCAGGGGCTGGCCCAGGCCGGTGATCCACGCGGCCCAACAGCTCACGGCCCACCGGCACCCCGAACGCGGTGCGCATGGCCACGACCGGGCTGCCTGCCTGGATGCCATTCGTTTCACCCAACGGCATCAACAGGGCTCTGTCTTGTCTGAAGCCCACCACTTCGGCCACCACCGGCGGGCGACCGTGGTTTATATGGATCTCACAGGTCTCACCGGTCTCCACGCTGAGCCCCTCGGCCTCGATGGCCAGCCCGATCACCTGGCTCACCGCGCCTGCTGGCGCAGCGTCACAATTTGCGGCAAGATCGCCCGATAGTGCCGTAGATCGATTTTCGTCAGTTCCTGGTTGGCAGTCATCACGACCTCTGTAAGCTGGCAAAGGCCCGCTCGATCAAGGCCAGTTGTGTTTCGGGGCGCGCATCCACCAGGCTGACCCCGTGGGTCACCGTGCAGCCTCCTGCAGCCACGCGTTCGTCGGCCACGAGCGTCCACTCTCTGTTGCCCTCGGACTCGCTCAGGTGGGCCTCCAGTCGCTGCCGCGTCCTCCGGATTGACATGCACCTCGTAAGAAGTAGGGCTGCCCAGCACTTCGACGGCTTGGGCGACCATCTGCAGGATCACGCCGGGATCGCCAGCGGCAGCGTCGCCGACGACCTTGCGGGCGATCGCCAAGGCCAGCTCGACCGTCTCTTCTTCGGCGTCTGCCAGCAGCCGGGCGCGCTCGGCGACCAGGCTTTCGACCAGCTGAGCCAGGCGGGTGATCTGCTCGCGGGCGGCGGCCTGAGCCTGGTTCTGACCTTCTGCATGTCCCGCCTGCCGGCCTGCTTGCCGGCCTTCCTCGTAGGCGCGCTGGTGGATCCCCGCGACTTCCGCGCGAGCCGCGCCGATCATTTCCGCCACCTGAAGCTGCGCCTGCGCCAGCAGGGTTTCCGCTGCCATATCGGCCCCGCACTCCGGCGCCGCGTCGTCCTCAGGCGCCGACCGAGGCGCTGCCTCTGGCGGCTTCACTTCGGCAGCCGCCAATCGGTATTGGCGAATCACCCGGCTGCTGGCCCTAAATGAGCACATCCCCCTGGCCTCCTCGGGCGACCGTGATTTCCTCGCTTTCTTCGAGCCTGCGAATCACATTGACGATGCGCTGTTGAGCGGCCTCGATATTGCTGAGGCGCGCCGGGCGCATGATGGCCAGCTCTTCCTCCAATGTTTGGGCTGCCCGCTTAGACATGTTCTTGAGCACGTGGTCGCGTACTTCGGCGTGGGCTCCGCGGACGGCAAGCAGCAGGTCCTTCTGATCGATGTCACGCAGGACACGCTGCATGGCCCGGTCATCCAGCTTGATCAGGTCATCGAAGGTGAAGAGTTGGTTCCTGACCTGGTCGGCCAGGTCTTGATCGCGATCGGCCAGGGCATCCAACACGTTCTTCTCCATGCCGCGCTCCTGGTTCAAGATCTGCACCAGGAACGGCACCCCTCCCCATTGCACGCCCGACTCGTCGCGGGTCAGAGCATTGGCCAGCCGCTTTTGGAGCGTCTCCTCGACCTCCTTGACCACTTCCGGAGCGATGCGCTCGATTTCCGCGATGCGGGCGGCCACGTCAGACTGGAGTTCACGTTCCATCTTGCTCAGGATCTTGGCTGCCTGGCCTGGCCGTAAATGCGACAGCACCAGCGCGATGGCCTGAGGGTGCTCGCTCTTGAGCATGCCGGCCATCGACTCCGGGTCGGCGTCTCTCAGAAAGCCAAAGTCTTGCTCCTTGCGCTCGTCCAGGAGCTTGGCGAGAAACTCCTCGCCCTTGTCCTGGCCCATGGCGCGCACGAGCAGCTCGCGGACGTACGCCAGGCCGCCCTGCCGCTCGGAGTCGCGTGTCGCAGTGAATTTGCAGGCATCCTCCAACACGCTCGTCTGATCCTGGCTGGAGACGCCGAAGGTGTTATACATCTCCACGGTCAGCCGTTCAACGGCGGCCTCAGGGCAATGGCGCAGCACTTCGGCAGCCAGGTCGCTGCCCAGCGCGATCAACAAGATCGAGGCTCTGCGCTGGCCGCTCAAAGAGGCAGAGTTTTGCAAGGTAGGCGGCATACTTATCCCTCTGCGAGCCAGTTTTGGATCAGGTCGGCGATCAAATCGGGCCGCTTATTGGCCAGCATGACCAGCTGGGCGGCGCAAGTTGTCTTCTTTCGACGGCTGATAGGCCGGCAGTTCCGGCGGAAGCCCGGCCTCGGCTTGCGGCTGGGCCTCCGCGGCAAGCGCCTGAGCGGGGCTGCCCTGGGGCAGTTGCGGGACCCGCCCTGCCCGCAGATAATCATCTTCCAGGACCGTGACGTGCGCCATCCCGCCTGTGAGGCGGTTGGACAGGTCGCTGAAGGTCAGGCGGGCGAAGCGTAGCAGGAGCAGGAGGGCCAGCACGATGCCCCCCAACTTGAGCAGGCTCACGATCGTCGCCTGGCGTGAGGT
>CAWEHT010000110.1:0-4465 GCA_963808455.1 uncultured Chloroflexia bacterium
TTGTTCATCGGCATCATGGTCATATTTTTCGAAGGAAATTAAAAAAAAAGATGATATGTGTCTTTCCTTAATGAAATCGTTATATAAAGATTTTGGTTTTGGTTTAATATCTACACAAAAGTATATATTAAGAAATGGAGAAATATAAGATCAACTGCATACATAATAAATAAAAAAATACACAAATGAATCATTTGTTGAGCTGACAAAATTAGTGTAATTGTTTAATACACAAAATTTTTACTCTTCAGGGCGGGGTGGTGCAGGCTGCGCCCAGCGCGGTCCGCCAGAGCACGCTGGGCCGGGTGGTCCTATTCCTGTCCGCCGGCGACAGGGCGCGGCTACTGGCCGACTACAGCCTGGTTGACAAAAGCTCGCCGGGCGCCGCGAGCTACCTATCGCAGTATCCTGACCTGGCCAGGGAGCCCATTTATGTGCGAAGGGAAGTTCACGCCGGGGAAATGGCCTGGCTGGACCAGACCATGGGCAAGGGGCTGTTAGCGACCAACGTGTTCCAGCAAGCAACAGGGGACCCGGCCAAGGCCTGCAGTTCTCGCCTCGTCGCTTCCCGGCGGGCTCGCATTCGACCCGTCGCGGCTGCCGCGGGGCACGGACGTCTTCGCGCTGCTGGCCAGGCTGCCGGCCTCGCAGCAAGCGCAGGTCGCTGCGGCCGTCGATCGGCAGTTCGGCGCGCTTGGCAGCGCCAAGATCAACCAGTCGGCCGCCGGGCTGGTCAAGGCAGAGTACGCGGCGCTAGGGATGGACAGCAGCCAGATCCAAAGCCAGTACATCCTGCACACCGGCCTGATTATGTTGTTGATCGCCTTGCTGTCGCCAGTCTGCACCATCATCGTAAGCCTGCTCTCGGCGTGCACTGCTGCCGGGCTGGGCCGCGATCTGCGCCGGTTCGTCTTCGGGAAAGTGGAGAGCTTCTCCAGCAGCGAATTCGACAAGTTCTCTACGGCCTCGCTGATCACCAGGTCTACCAACGACGTCACGCAGATCCAGACGGTGATCATGATCATGGTGCGGATGGTAGTCTACGCCCCCATCATGGGGATAGGCGGCATCATTCTGGCTATAGGCAAGAGCTCGTCCATGTGGTGGCTCATTGCCGTGGCGGTCGCGGCGCTGATCGCCATGGTAGCGACGCTCTGGTTGACCGCCGTGCCACGGTTCCGGGTGATCCAGAACCTGGTGGACCGGCTCAACCTGGTCAGCCGAGAGACGCTGTCGGGCACGATGGTCATCCGGGCCTTCAACCGCCAGACGTTCGAGCTGGACCGCTTCGACCGGACCAACCGTGACCTCACCGGCACCATGCTGTTCGTGAACCGCGTCATGGCATTCATGCAGCCGGGCATGACGCTGATCTTGAGTGGCCTATCCCTAGCGATCATCTGGGTGGGTTCCCGTCAGGTTGCGGCGTCGTCCATTCAGGTCGGTGACATGATGGCTTTCATGCAATATTCCATCCAGATCGTTTTCTCTTTCCTCATGCTATCGTTCATGTTCATCCTGGTGCCCCGCGCCTCGGTGTCCGCCGGACGTATCGCCGATGTGCTGGAGACCGAGGCGTCGATCCTGGATCCCGTTAAGCCACAGCGGCTCCCCGATCCGACGAGAGGCGTCGTCGAGTTCGATCGCGTCGCCTTCCGGTACCCTGGCGCGGAGGTCGATGTACTGCACGACATCTCATTCACGGCCTTGCCCGGGCAAACAACAGCCTTTATTGGAGCCACCGGGTCAGGCAAGTCGACGCTGGTCAACCTGATCCCGCGCTTCTACGACGTAACAGGGGGGAGCATCTGCGTGGACGGAATGGACATCCGGGGCATCACCCAACACGACCTGCGGGACAAGATCGGTTTCGTGCCGCAAAAGGCATCCCTGTTCTCGGGAACCATCGAGAGCAACCTGCGCTATGCGAACGAAGCGGCCAGCGACGAGACGCTTCAGCTGGCCATGGACATCGCCCAGGCCACCGAATTCGTCACCGCCAAGCCGGCAGGGATCGCGGAAGAGATCGCGCAGGGCGGCATGAACGTCTCGGGCGGACAGAAGCAGCGGCTATCGATCGCCCGAGCCCTGGTGAAACAGGCGCCGATCTACATTTTCGATGACAGTTTTTCTGCCGTGGATTTCAAGACGGATGCCGCCTTGCGCCGGGCGCTCAAGGAGCAGGTGAGTTCCAGCACGCTGCTGATCGTCACGCAGCGGGTGTCAACCGTCATGAATGCCGACCAGATCATCGTGCTGGACGAGGGGCGGGTCGTTGGCAAAGGCGTCCATCGCGAGCTCATGGCAAATTGCCAGACCTACCGCGAGATTGCGTCGTCGCAGCTGCGCAAGGAGGAGCTGGCATGACCGTAGCCAACAGGCCTGCCGGCTCGGTCCCGGCAAATGGCCGCCCCTCGAACAACGGCTCCTCTCCAGCAGGCCCTGGCGGCCCAGGCCGGGGGCCAGGCGGCCACGGGCCGATCGGCGGGAGAGGTGGCCCGGTCATGATGATGCGCGGCGAGAAGGCCCGCGATTTCAAAGGCACCATGGCCAAGCTACTCGAATACCTGGGCGCTTACAAGCTTTCCATCGCCGTCGTGCTGGTGTTTGCCATTGCTTCGACCGCCTTCAACGTCGTGGGGCCAAAGTTGTTGGGCAATGCCACCACCAAGCTGTTCGAAGGTGTGATTGCCCAGATCGCCGGGAAGGGGACCGGCATCGACTTCGGGTATATCGGCCACATCCTGGTGGTGCTGGCCGGACTATACCTGCTTTCCGCGCTTTTCGGCTATGTCCAGGGTTGGGTGATGTCCGGCGTGTCGATGGAGGTATCGTACCGCTTTCGTAAGGACATCGCCGAGAAGATCCACCGCATGCCGCTTCGTTACTTCGACGGGACCAACCACGGGGAAGTGCTTTCGCGCATCACAAATGACGTGGACACCGTTAGCCAGACGCTCAACCAAAGCCTGACGCAGATCATCACATCGGTCACCACCGTGGTTGGCGTCGTGATCATGATGTTCACTATCAACTGGCTGATGACGCTGGTAGCCCTGGGGATGGTCCCACTTTCGCTGTTCATCATCACGCAGGTGATCGAACGGTCGCAAAAATACTTCAAGCAGCAGCAGGACTACCTCGGCCATGTCAATGGCCAGGTGGAGGAAATATACGGCGGGCATCTCGTCATGAAGGCATTCAACGGCGAAGCCAAGGGCATGGAAAAGTTCGACCGCGACAACGAGGTCCTGTACAGCGCCGCCTGGAAGTCACAATTCCTGTCGGGGATGATGATGCCGGTAATGGGCTTCGTCGGCAACCTGGGCTACGTGGCGGTGGTCATCCTGGGTGGATGGCTGGCGGTGCGGAACGCCATCACGGTCGGCGACATCCAGGCGTTCATGCAGTACGTGCGCACATTCACGCAGCCAATTGCCCAATTCGCCAATATATCCAACGTGCTCCAGCAAACGGCGGCCGCGGCCGAGCGGGTGTTCGAGTTCATGGCCGAGCCGGAGGAGGTTGCCGAGGCCGCCCGGCCGATCAAGCCGGCGTCGGTTGCGGGACAGGTCGAATTCCGACACGTCAGCTTCGGCTATCAGCCGGAAAAGATCATCGTGCGCGACTTCTCCGCCACGGTCGAGCCGGGCCAGAAGATCGCCATCGTGGGCCCCACCGGAGCAGGGAAGACCACCATGGTCAAGCTGCTCATGCGGTTCTACGACGTCAACAGCGGGGCTATCCTGGTGGACGGGCACGACGTCCGCGACTTCACCCGCCAGGACCTGCGCAAGCTGTTCGGTATGGTGCTGCAAGATACCTGGCTCTACAACGACACCGTGATGGAGAATATCCGATACGGCCGGCCCGAGGCGACCGATGCTGAGGTGGTAGCTGCCGCCCAGGCCGCTCACGCCGACCATTTCATCCGGACGTTGCCGGGCGGCTACGGCATGGTGCTCAACGAGGAGGTCACCAACGTCTCGCAAGGGGAGATGCAGCTGCTGACTATCGCCCGCGCCATCCTGGCCGACCCCAGGATCCTGATCCTGGATGAAGCCACGAGCTCGGTCAACACCCGGACCGAACTCCTGATCCAGAAGGCCATGGACAATCTCATGCAGAACCGCACTAGCTTCATCATCGCCCATCGCCTGTCTACCATCCGGGACGCCGATCTGATCCTGGTGATGAGGCACGGCGACATCGTGGAACAAGGCACTCACGAGGAATTGCTGGCTATAGGCGGTTTCTACGCTGAGCTGCATAACAGCCAGTTCGAAAAGCCAGCCGCGATGGCCCTGGCAGAGTTCTCGGCCACGCCGCTGGCAGCATAGGCTTGGCGCCGGGGCGGGTTAGAAGATGCGGTTCATTCACGGTTTCCTCGTGCAAAAGGCACTGCGCCAGCTGCTCCAGCTTGTCGCCGTTGTCACTCAACAACGCGAGGGCCGCCGCATGGTGT
>CAWEHT010000111.1:0-16124 GCA_963808455.1 uncultured Chloroflexia bacterium
GCCGTATCGCTACCTGGCCCGAGGGCAACAGGGTAGCCGTGTTACCATTGCGGGCTGTGCTCAAGCTCCCTGCCTGCGACCAGGAGTCACTGGCGGGGTCATACAGCTCGGTGCTGGCCAGCGAGGCCATGGAGTCCGATAGAGAGCCTCCCACCACCAGCACCTGGCCCGAAAGCAGCAGGGTAGCCGTGTGACTCGACCGGGCGTTGCTCATGCTGTCCGCACGCGACCAACTGTTGCGGGCGGGGTCGTACAGATCGGCGCTGGCCAGTGTGAGGCAACGCACGTTGTCACAGCTTAGGCCCCCGGCCGCCAGCACCTTCCCTGAAGGCAGCAGAGTGGCCGTGTGCGTCCAACGCCCCGTGCTCATGCTGGTGTTCATGCTGGCCGCCGGCGACCAGGTGTTGGTGGGCATGAAGGATGTCACTACGGGCAGATAGGCGCGAGGCGTCAGGGCCCCAGGCGTCTGGACAGCGGACACCGCTCCGAAAGCCGTAGCGGCGACCAGCGCGATGGCCGCCACAAGAGCGACGGATAAGATGCGCTTTGCAGGTTGGCCAGACATATTCGCCTCCATGGGCAGGCACGAGCCAAACCAGCACCAGGCACTACGCAGAAGAGAGGGAGCCTATCGATGTGGGGGCAACGGGAAGCCGGTTCTCTCAGGGCTTGTTCTTGCCAGAACAATAACACCACGCAGGGCCTCTGTCAATCGTAAAAAGCTGCAAGCCTTACAACATTTCGCACGCAGCCTCTGTAGCTCATGTCCTCTTGCGCCGGCACCAGGCTTTCCGC
Source organism: uncultured Chloroflexia bacterium (assembly GCA_963808455.1). Classification (GTDB taxonomy): domain Bacteria; phylum Chloroflexota; class Anaerolineae; order CG2-30-64-16; family CG2-30-64-16; genus CAWEHT01. The sequence continues at coordinate 796 of CAWEHT010000111.1, forward strand.
GGGCCCGCCCCATGCCTGGCTTGCGGCAGGGTTGCCTCCGATGTGCTGTGTAATATACGCTACAGACCGGCAGCCATGGCGCGCCCTATGTGAAGGAGCACGCAGGCTTGTCGCGGTGTGATCGGTTGGTGGCCCCGGCAGGCAGAGCCGTGGCGTTCCTGTGGAGTCACAGCGCCTGGCGCCGCGGGGCGAAGGAGTGCTCGCATGTGGCGACGGCTTATTTCCCGGGTCCTGGTTCTCCCGGTCGTGTTGGCCCTGTCGAGCGCGGCGGAGGCCCAGGCCGCTCCTGCCACACTCGTGCCCATACAGGCTGCACCCGTCGCCGTGACGCCGGCGGCCGTGCCGGAAGCGGCCGGCAGCTGGTCATTGGCCGGCAGCATGGGGGCGGCCCGCGCCCACCACACCGCCACGCTGCTGCCTTCGGGAACGGTGCTGGTGGCCGGAGGCAGCGGCGACGCCGGCGCCGAGTTGTACGACCCGGCGAGCAACAGCTGGTCGCCGGCGGCGGGCATGAGCACGGCACGCTCAGACCACACTGCCACCCTGCTGCCTTCGGGCAAGGTGCTGGTGGCCGGCGGCAGTAACCCTAGCACGGGTACGATGGCCAGCGCCGAGCTGTACGACCCGGCCGGCAACACCTGGGCGCCGGCGAGGAGCATGAGCGCCGCCCGGGACGATTTCACCGCTACGCTGCTGCCCTCGGGCAAGGTGCTGGTGGCCGGGGGCTGTGCCGACAGCAGCTGCGCGACGAACTTCCTGGCGAGCGCCGAGCTATACGACCCGGCGAGCGACACCTGGTCGCCGGCAGGGAGCATGGGCGCTGCCCGGAGCGATTTCACCGCCACCCTGCTGCCCTCGGGCAAGGTGCTCGTGGCCGGCGGCTACAACGACGGCGGCGATGCCATGGCCGGCGCCGAGCTGTACGACCCGGCGAGCAACACCTGGGCGCCGGCGGCGAGCATGAGCGCCGCCCGGGACGATTTCACCGCTACGCTGCTGCCCTCGGGCGAGGTGCTCGTGGCCGGCGGCTACAGCTACAGCACCCGCACGACGGCCAGCGCCGAGCTTTATGACCCGGCCAGCAACACCTGGGCGCCGGCGGCGAGCATGAGCGCCGCCCGGGACGATTTCACCGCTACGCTGCTGCCCGCGGGCAAGGTGCTGGTGGCCGGGGGCCACGACTACAGCAGCAATACGCTAGCCGGTGCCGAGCTCTATGACCCGGCCAGCAACACGTGGGCACCGGCGGCGAGCATGAGCGCAGCTCGCTTCATGCAGGCCGCCACGCTGCTGCCATCGGGCCAGGTATTGGTGGCCGGGGGCGTTGGCCTCACCCCGGGCTCCCCGACGGCCAGCGCTGAATTGTACAGCCCCGGCATCAGCCCTAACGCGCCCACAGTGAGCGGACGGGCCGCTGCCACAGGACTGCCCACACCGGGCCTTGCCTCCACGCCCACACTGAGCGTCACGGCGGGCGCCCCGCTCACGTCCGCGACCCCGCTCACGCCCACTGCCTCGGGCATTTGGTCGCCGGCGGGCAACATGAGCGCGGCGCGCGCCCTGCACACGGCCACGCTGCTGCCGTCCGGCAAAGTTCTGGTCGCCGGGGGCTGCCCCGACGTGTCGTGCGGCACCTACCTGGGCAGCGCCGAGCTCTTCGATCCGGCCGGCAACACGTGGTCACCGGCGGCCAGCCTGGGCGCGGCCCGCGGCGCGGACACGGCGACGTTGCTGCCGTCGGGCAAGGTCCTGGTCGCGGGCGGCTGCAACGGCAACGACTGCGACAGCGCGGCCGGCGCCGCCGAACTGTACGACCCGGCCGTGGACGCCTGGTCGCCGGCGGGGAGCCTGGGCACGGCGCGTGGCCTCCACACGGCCACCTTGCTGCCTTCGGGCAAGGTGCTCGTAGCCGGGGGCGTCGATACGTCGCGCAACGCGCTGGCCGGCGCCGAGCTTTACGACCCGGCCACGAACTCCTGGTCGCCGGCGGGCAGCATGAGCACGGCCCGCGCCTTGCACACGGCCACCCGGCTGCCCTCGGGGAAAGTGCTGGTGGCGGGCGGCTGCAGCAGCGAAGATTGCGCGAGCCCGCTGGCCAGCGCCGAGGTATACGACCCCGCCAGCGACACCTGGTCGCCGGCGGGGGGCCTGGCCACGGCTCGCGCCTGGCACACGGCCACCCTCTTGCTCTCGGGCAAAGTTCTGGTGGCCGGCGGCTGCAGCGGCCAGGGCTGCAACCTCGCCGTCGCCAGCGCCGAGCTCTACGACCCGGCCAGCAACACGTGGGCGCCGGCGGGCAGCATGGCCGAGGCCCGCGGGCTGCACACGGCCACCCTGTTGGCCTCAGGGCAGGTGCTGGTGGCCGGCGGTGTCACCGGGTCGGGCAACAGCGTCCTGGCCAGCGCCGAGCTGTATGACCCGGCCTCGAATACCTGGGCGCCGACGGGCAGTATGGCCGAGGCCCGCGGGGTGCACACGGCCACCCTGTTGCGGTCGGGCCAGGTGCTCGTGACCGGGGGCAGCAGCGGGCAGGGCCCCCTGGCGGGCGCCGAGCTGTACACCCCGGGCGCGAGGCCTGCCGGGCCGGTGGGGGGCGCGTCGGGCAGGCCGGCAACTCCCGGCGTCCCGCCGACAACCACGCTCCCATCCACGCCGGGCGTCGCGATGACGCCCACCCTGGAGACCACGCCGGGCCCCACGATGACGCCCACCCTGGGGACCACGCCAGGCCCCACGATGACGCCCACCCTGGGGGCCACGCCGGGCCCCGCGATGACGCCCACCCTGGGGACCACGCCGGGCCCCGCGATGATGCCCACCGTGGCCGCCACTACGAGCCTTGCCATCACGCCCACCGTCGTGGTTTCGGCATCGGAGGCGCCGGGGGGCCGAGACACCAGCCCGCAGTCCTCGCTTGCCGACCAGGCTGCGCTGGTGTCCGGCAACAACGCCTTCGCTTTCGCCCTCTACGACGCCCTGCGCGGCGAACCCGGCAACCTCGTCTTCTCGCCCTACGGCATCTCGTCGGCGCTGGCCATGGCCTACGCCGGCGCCGGGGGTCAAACGGAAACGCAGATGTCGAGCACATTACACTTCGCGTTGCCGCGGGCCCGTCTCTACCCGGCCTTCGACGCGCTGGACCTCGCGCTCGCGGGCCGCACCCAGATCAGCAGTAGCTTCCAGCTGACCGTGACCAACTCGCTCTGGGGCCAAACCGGGTATCCCTTCCTGGAGAGCTTCCTGGACGTGCTGAAGCAGGACTTCGGCGCGGGCCTGCAGCTGGTCGACTTTCAGGCCGCGCCCGAGCCGGCGCGCGAGGCCATCAACGCCTGGGTCGCCGACAAGACCCAGGGCAAGATCGCGGATCTGCTGCCCAGCGGCACGGTGGACAGCGGCACCCGCCTGGTCCTCGCCGACGCGCTTTACTTCAAGGGCGCGTGGGCGGACCCTTTTGAGCCGGGCGAGACCACGAACGGCCCATTTCACCTGGTTGACGGCAGCCAGGTGAGCGTGCCCATGATGGAACAGAAGGCATTCCTCGACTATGCGGAGGGGCCGGACTACCAGGCGGTCGAGCTGCCCTACTCGGGAAGCGACATCTTGATGGTGATCCTCTTGCCCCCGGCCGGCCAGTGGGACGCTTTCGAGAAGAGCCTGTCGGCGGACCGGCTCGCCAATATCCTGCAAGGCCTTGCCTTGACGCAGGTCAACCTGACGCTGCCGAAGTTCAAGTACGGCTCGGCCTTCGCGCTGGGCAAGACGCTGGCCGCGCTGGGCATGCCGGACGCGTTCGATCCCTCCGCGGCCGATTTCTCCGGGATGGACGGCCAGCCTCACGACTTTTCTATCGGCGAAGTGGTGCACCAGGCGCTCGTTGCCGTGGACGAGAGCGGCACCGAGGCCGCGGCGGCCACAGGAGTGAACATGCCCGGCGCCGCGGTGCCTGCGCCGGACACGAAGACGTTCAAGGCCGACCATCCGTTCGTCTACCTGATCCGTGACGCGAAAACGGGCACGATCCTCTTCCTGGGGCGCGTCGAGGACCCATCGCAGGGATAGAAAGCAAGGGCATCCTGAGAAGAGGCCGCCGGGCCAGCCGCCCTCACCTGGAGCCCATCGCCGTCCGGCCGGCACGAAACTCGAGGAGGTCTTGCCATGACCAGACATGCCGTCCGTATCCTATCGTTGGCGCTCGTGGCCCTCGTCGTGGCGACGAGCCTGAGCTCGCCGGCGGCTGCGGCGCCCGTCCGTGCCCCGACTGCCGACCAGCCCGCCGGGCTGGCGCGAGCGCTTCAGGCGACCGTCTACCTCTACGCGCCGGTGGACGGGGACCCCAACACGATCTTCGTCGGCGCCGGGACGATCCTGAGCCCCAGCGGCTACATCGTGACCTATTACAGCCTGCTCTACGACGACAACGGCCAGCCCCACAACCAGGCGAAAGAGGTGGCCGTGGGCCTGAATGACCCACAAGATCCCACAGCTTTGCCCACCATGACCTACTGGGCGCAGGTGGTCAGCAGCGACCCGGATCTTGACGTCGCGATCCTCAAGATCTCCGGCCCTTACCAATCCGGAGCCAGCCTGCCCGCCGACCTGGGCCTCGTGCCTATGGCGCTGGGCGATTCGAGCAGCATGCGGGCCGGCGATCCGATCTTTGTGCTGGGTTACGGCAGCACGACGACACAGACACCGGCCGGCGCCACACAGGGCACCCTCCTCGGCCAGGACGGCAGCGGAAATGGGGCTTTCTTCACCACCGACGTGAGCGTGGCCTACGGGAACCACGGCGGCCCGGTCCTCGACGCCCAGGGCCAGATGATCGGCATACACGCGGGTTTTCAAACAACCCTTCACCCGGCGTGCGCGGCGGCGTGATCCCGGTCGAACCAGACCTTGCCGCTGATCCAATCCGCCAACGTGCAGGTCGCGACCGGCGGCACGGTTCCCGGTGGCATCACCTCCGGAAACGGCATTCCGGGCACGCAGGCCCCCGGCGCCTTCGGCCCTGCGGCGACGCCGCCGGCCGGGCTCCCACAAACCGGCTCGGCCACGCAGGCCAGCATCACGAACCTGCTGTTCAGCGACGTAGTGGATATGAACGGACAACCCGGCGCGCCGACCACGGTCTTCAGCGCAGGCACCAAGACCGTCTTCGCCACCTACGACTACTCCGGCTTCCAAAATGGCCAGACGTTCAGCTACAGCACCCTTCGCCCCGGGAACAACCGGGTGAGCCAGAACCTGACCTGGAGCAATGGCCCACAGGGCCACTCCTTCGTCAACCTGAGCGATGAGAACGGGCTTGCCGAAGGGAGCTATGTATTGACCCTGGCGCTCGACGGCGTCCAGCTGGCCACCGGAACGTTCACGGTGGGCGGGGATAACGGGGGGTCGCAGGGCGGCTCTCAAGCCGCTGGTGGGGCGCCCACGACCGGCCCGGTGGTTTTCGCCGAAGACATGACCCCGGACGGGCGGCCGGTGCGCCCGCATGGGCCCGGCCAGCCATTCAGCCCGCAAACCACCGAAGTCTACGCCATATTCCCCTACAACAACATGCCGGCCGGCACCAACAACACGTTACACATGGTACTACGACGGCACACAAATTGCCCAAGATTCGTGGGCCAGGCAGGGCGGCAGTGGCACCTGGTACGGACAAACTACACCGATGACAACACGCCACTCGACCAGGGGCATTATCGCTACGAAGTGGATCTGCCAGGAGGGCAAGTTGCCGCACAGGGAGAGTTCGACCTCGGCAGCCAGAGCGGAGCGCCGACCCCGGCCACCAGCAATACCGGCGTTCAGGTTGTCGGCTCGGTGACCGATGCGGATACAGGCCGGCCCATCGCCAACGTATTGGTAGTATCGCTCGTGCCGGGCACCAACCCGCAGACGTTCCTGGCCACCCCTTCTGAGTCACTGGTCTTCTCAACCGGCAGGACCGACACGCAGGGGCATTTCACGCTGACACCACCCTGGGCCAGGGGCAGCACATATTATGTCGTGGCGGGAACGAATGGGTACCAGCCGGCGGTTTCCAATACGCCATTCGCGATCGATCAGAATACTGAAACACTGTACGAGGTCACCATCCAGCTTCATCAAGCGCAGTAGGGGGAGACGGGCATGGCCAAGCTCTCAGCTCATAGCGGCATTTGGGGCCACCGTGGTCACTGGCTGGCGACGGTGGGAGTGGTCCTGGGCCAGTTGGTCTTTGTGGCGCTCGCCGCTGCGGTCGGGAGCGCCCTCGGCAACAGCTTGAGCGCGGCGGCGCTCGAGGCCATCGGCATCGTCATCTCGCTGATCCCAGCCTTGATCTGGCTGGTCTTTTTCTATTCGCAGGACCGGTTCGAGCCCGAGCCGAAGGAATTCGTCCTCGAGGTTTTCGTCCTCGGAGTGCTGGTAGCCGGCGCGCTCGGTATCCCTCTGGTACGCGATGTGTTCCAGTTGAGCCATTGGCTCGACGCGACGATATGGACGCACTTGTTCGGGTCGATCCTGGTCGTCGGGTTCGTCCAGCAATTCCTGATCTTCGCCGCAGTCCGCTATTCGATCTACGAATCCGAGGACTTTCGACGAGCGGGTAGACGGGATCGTCTATGCTACTGCCGCGGCGCTGGGCTACGCCACCGCGCTCGAATTTCGTCCTACGTGACAGGCCATGGCGGCGTGAGCCTGGGCGTGGGCACCATCCGCGTAACCGTCGACGCGCTGGCTTATGCCTCCATCGGTGGTGTGATGGGCTACATGCTGGGCCAGGCGAAGTTCGAGCATCGCCCCTTCTATTATTTGCCGGCCGGCTTGATCCTCGTCGCCGTTCTGGACGGCGTTTTCTTCTGGCTGCAAGACCTGGTCGACGTGCGCGCGGCCTCAGCTTCATCCCCTTTATGGCTTGTCGTGGCGGTAGTGGTGGCTGTAGTGCTGTTGGGCGTGGTCTTGGCACTCGTGCGGCGCGACAATGCCGAGACCCTGGCCCTCCAGCGCGCAAGGCGCCAGCGCCGGAGGTGGAATGATGGCCATCGGGAACCGGCCTTATGGGGCGAGACCTTCGTGACACCGGCGCAACCGCGACCCGGGCGAAGCGGCCCTCGAAGCAGCGCTCGTAGTGCTGACCTTTGCGCTGGCCATGATTGCGGCGTGGCTGCTCAAGGACAGCGTGCAGCTGCGCACGGCCAGCTACAGCAGCCCAGACGGCGCGGTAGCCTAGCCTATCCGGCATCGTGGTTCATGGCAACGACCCGCCCCACCCCGGCCGGCGGCAGGGCCCTGCTGGACGTTTACGATCCGCAGTCCGGCAGGCACTTTCCCGCACAGTTCCAGATTCAGCGCCGCACCGTGCCGGCCGGTAGCAGCCTGGCACAACAGCGGGCCGTGACGGCCGACGAGCGCGATCTGACGCTCGCAGGACTATCGCGAGCTTTCAAGCCACGAGGTGACGCTCGACGGGCAGCCGGCGATCCAGGTAGACTACGGCTATGTCGCCGCCCCGCCTGCCGGCGCCGAAGCCGCTACCCTGCCGATCGTGGCCCAGGCCACCGATGAGCTGGTGATCGACGGCGGCCAGCTGCTGACCTTCACGAGCACAAGCGACGCGTCGGCCGGGCCGGCCACGCAGAGCACTCTCGCGCGCATCTGGCAAAGCATCAGGTTGAGATAGGGGGAGCCATGCGTTGCTATCGGCTTGACCGGGGCAACAGGCTCGCAGTGGCCTCTGCCATCATTTTGTCGCTGCTGGCTACGTGGAACGGGCAGGTGGCCTCGGCCGCAGAGACGCCCGCATTGCGCCGGGCTCTGCTGGCAACGGTGTTGATCAATGTGCCGATGGACGGCAATTTCGGGGAATCGAGCCAAGGGACTGGCAGCATCCTGACGCCTGACGGCTACATCCTGACCGACTATCACGTGATGGCCGACCCAGACAGCAACTGGAAGCCCTACAATAAGGGCGGCATGGCGATGATCGCCGTGAACGACCCGGCAGACCTGGGCTCGCTGCCGATCTATACCTACCAGGCCCAACTGGTGCAGTTCGACACGACGCTGGATCAGGCCGTGCTCAAGATCGTGGCGCCCATCGACAATGAGGGCAGCCTGCCCGCCAACCTGAACCTGGTGACCATGCCGATCGGGGACTCGAGCCAGGTTGACTTCAACGACACGATCGAGTGCCTGGGCTATCCCGGCGTCGCGGGCTTTTCGGTGACGCTTAGCCGCGGGATCATCGCGGGCTTCCTGCAGGTAGGGCCCGGCGGGCCACAGTGGATCAAGACCGATGCCGCGATCAACCACGGCAATTCGGGCGGCGCATGCGTCAACGATCAGGACCAGATGATCGGCGTCGCCGACCTCATCCTGGGTTACGGCATCGAAGGGGGGATAGGCAGCCAGGACGCGGGGGGCGGCCAATTCTATGGGCTTCGCCCCATCAACCTGGACGCAGCGCTGATCGCGGCCGCAACCGGCAGCGTGTCCTCGCACGCGCCGGCCCCTCAAGCCACGCCGGCAGCTCCGCCTGCCAGCCCGACACCGGTTGCCTCTGCCGCGTTCGGGCCACGCGCAAGCAGCATGCCGGGCGATCCCCCTGCCACGCCTGCCGCCTCGTTGAACCCTGCCGCGGGGCCTGGGGCGGCCGCCGCGGGACCGCAGATCACCCACCTCGTCTTCAGCGACAGCGTGGACGGCAACGGGAACCCCGGCCGCATTGCCGACCGCTTCGATCCCGGCATCAAGGCGGTCTATGCGCTGTTCGCCTACACCGCCTTCCAGAACGGCGCCGCCTTCGCCTTCGCCTGGCAGCGCGACGGCAGGCCCCCGGACACGAACACCATCACATGGGACACGGGCCCGCAGGGCTCGTATTGGGTCAATACCGTCAACGACAACGGGTTGGCCGAGGGCACTTATACCCTCACGCTGAGCCTCGCCGGGCAGGCCCTGGCCACGGGCAACATGTTGATCGGGGCGCCCGTGACCCCGACTCAGACCGCGCGGTTCAGCCCACCGGTGTTCGCCGAGGACGTCTCGCCAAGCCAGCAGCCGATACGCGTGCACGCCGCGGGCCAGCCGTTCGCGCAGGGCACGGCCAAAGTCTTCGCCTTCATGGACTACTCAGGCATCCCGGCCGGGAGCCTGGTGTCTTTCAGCTGGTCTGTGGGGGGGCAGGCCGTGTCAAGCTCGACCCAGCGCTGGGACGCCAGCTTTCCGCCTGCCGGCCCTTATGACACCTGGGTCAGCAGCGGGACGGCCTTGCCCGCCGGCCACTGGCGCCTGGACGTGCAGGTGGACGGCACGGACGCCACGAGCGGCGCGTTCGATGTGGGAGGATCTGGCGGGGCGCCCACCCCAGCGCAGCCAACAGGCGCCGGAGTGGCGGTGATGGGCACGATCAGCGACGCCGACACCGGCCGGCCGATACCGGCCGCCTTCGTGTGGGCACTGCGGCCGGGGACCGACCTGGATACGTTCCTGAATCACCCCGATGCCGGCATGGTCTATGCGACCGGCACAGCCGATCATGAAGGGCTTTACAATCTGAGCCAGCCATTACAGACGCGGCGCAGCGTACACCTTGATCATCGGCGCAGATGGCTACGAGAACGACCTCCGGCGCGACCTGCCTGTCGACCAGGCCGCGCCGGCCATCCTGGAGGTTGACGTCCAGCTGCACCAGGACCTGCCGGAGCAGTAGGCGGGGCAGGTGCCTCGGGGGCCCGAGGCAGGCTCATGGCCGGGGCCATGCCAGGCAGGCAGCCCATGTTGCATCCCCCAGCGGGGTTGGCGCGTTCCTCCGCGCTGACTCAAACAGGATGGACAGGATAGGACGGGATAGACAGGATCAGGCCTTAGAAACATCCTGTCCATCCCGCCGAATCCTGTATATCCTGTAATGGGAGGCGGTCCCCAAAGCGCGCACGGCCCCTGTTGCAGCGCCCAGGCCGGTGGCCCGGGGTGCGTGTGCGCGGCCGGCAAGATGCCGGCGCTCCCAGGCACGTCCTTACGCGCCGTGCTCCTGCAGGTAGGCCTTGAGCTGGCACGCCGTGAGCGCGTCGAGCTCGGGGTCACAATGCTCACGCAGCAGCTTTTGCCAACGCCGCCGGGCGCGCGCCACGGCATCCTGCTTGCCGCCGGCCTCCCAGGCCTCCAGGCCGCCCCGATCGCACACGCTGGGCCGGTAGAACTCGGTGCGGCAGCGTCCAAGGGTCAACTCTTCCATAAGGTAATTGCCACCCGGCCCTACCCTGGCCACCACATCGTAGGCCAGCGTCTCCGGGCTGACCTCGATCGGCTGGCGGAAGCGACGGACCATGCCGCAAAGCTCGTCGTCCAGCACCAGCTTCTCATAGGAGAAGGCCAGGTACGCGCTCAGGATGCCGCCGGCGTGCAGCACGAAATCGATGCCGCTGTTGACGCAGGTGAGCAGAGCCAGCGCCGACTCGAAACCGGCCTGGGCATCCGGGTAGTTGGCATCGGTGAGCGCCCCGCCCGAGCGAGATGGCAAACGATAGAAGCGGGCCAACTGGGCGTGAGCGCCGATCATCTGCGAAAGCTCGGGGCTCCCGATCGCCAGGGCGCCCCGGCGCATGTCGATGTTCGTCGAGGTCGAGCCGAAGATCACGGGCGTGCCGGGGTTGATCAGCTGGGCCAGGGCGATGCCGGCGAGGAGCTCGGCGTTTTGCTGCGCCAACACGCCGGCAAGGGTCACCGGTCCGGTCGAGCCGGCCATGGTCAGACAGGCGATGATCAGGGGCTGGCCGCGCCACGCGTATTCCATCAGCGCGTCCAGCATTTCCGTGCTGTAGCCCAGCGGGCTCAGGCTGTTGACCAGCCCAGCGCAGACAGGCCAGTCTTGCACGCTGCGGCCGAACAGGATCGCCGCCATCTCCATGGTTTGCCGAGCCCCCAGCCCGCCGGCGGCGCTGCCGATCAAGGGCTTGTCAGAGTGGACCATATGGGCGTGCATCATGCGCAGGTGCGCCGTGGCGGCATCGACGTCGCCGGGCTCGACGAGCAGGTGGCCGCTCAAGTCCTGGTTCGGCAGCTCGTGAACGATTCGAACGAGATTGTGGTAATCCGCCATGCGTAGGGCCGCGTTTGCCGGCCTCCGGGTCGATCAGGAACGGCGCCCCGTAGCCCGGCGCGAGAGACCGAGATACCGTGGCCAACCGTGACGTCGCGCTGCGGATTTCGCGCGCGTGCAGGGTGAACTGGAGCGGGGCGGTCTTCGAGCGCGTCCCAGGTCTGCGCCTCCGTCAAGAACGCCCGGCCATCCGCCACCCGCACACCATGGGCACGGAAGATCCCAAGCGCTTCCTCAGAGGGGAAGACCACGCCGACGTTGGCCAAGAGGCGCATGCTGGTCTCGTGGATACGGTTGACATCCTCTTCCGACAGGTGGATTTCCTCGAACATCGTTGTCTTCCTTTGGTGAAACCTCAAAGATGACGTTTGATCGCTTCACCGAACTCCTGAATATGCCAGCGCATGGCGGCTTCGGCGCGCGGCATCCCCGGTCTCGATCCCGGCCAGGACCTCGTGGAACGCGTCCATCGCCAGGTCGGTCGGCCCCATCTGTGACAGGTAAAGGTACCAGATACGCAGCGAGTAGCTATAGTAGCGCTCGATCTCGGCGGCCAACAGGTCGTTGTGGGCAGCGCGGGCCAACAGCTCGTGGATCCGGCGGTCGAAAGCCATCGTCTGCCTGGCATCAAGCAGCTCCGCAACTCCCGCCTCGTCGAGCAGGCAGCGCAACGCCTCGATCTCGTGTGGCGTGGCCCTTTGGACGGCCAGCCTCACGGCCAGTGAGTCGATCACATCGCGGATCTCCTGGATCTGGGCCAGATTGGCGAGCGTCACCTCGGCGACAAACATACCACGGCGCGGCGAGATGACCACGAGCTTCTCCATCTCGAGCTGTTTGAGCGCCTCACGGATGGGCGTGCGGCCGATCCCAAACTCTTTCATCAACTCGCCCTCCTGGATCAAGGACCCGGGAGGCATCTGCGTGGTAATGATGCGCTCTTTGATCAGAGCGTAAGCCCTTTGCATGTCGGTCAAGCTCATGCCTCAACCCCCAGCGCAGTGAAACTGATGGATCGCCAATATACTCTAAATATATCTGTGCTCCGCAACCTGTGTCAAGAGATGGACAAGATCATTGGAGCCTGTTTACTGAACTGGAAGTGAGCCAGGCTCTCCCCTTGCCGGGTCAGGAAGGGGATGAGTACCCGTCTTCGATCGGAGAGCCAGCAGGACGCTGCCGCCTACGACGAGCACGGCGCCCACGATCTGCAGGCCGTTCAGGCGCTCGCCAAGCACCACGTAGCCCCAGAAGGCCGCGCACGGCACCTCGAACATAGCCACGATCGAGGTGACGCTGGCCTCCAGATGCCTGAGCCCGACCGTGTAGAGGCCGTAGCCGGTAAGGGTTGTGATCAGCACCAGCCCTGTAAACGCGCCGGCGCCGCCCCAGCCGAGGTGGTGCGGCAAGGGCTGCCCGACCTGAAAGGGCGCCAGGGCCACCGCGGCAAAGGCGAAACCAAACATCCAGATCGTCCACGGGCTGTACTTGCCGGTGAGTTGCTTGGCGAACAGGGTGACCCCCGCGTAGGCGAACGCCACTGCTATCACGATCACCAGGCCCAGAGACGTCAGGTGGATGTTGCCGGCCGCGCTCTCGCCCTCGACGCGCCACACCGAGCAGCCCAGGGGCACCGCACGGCAGCCGGCGTGCATACCATCGGCCAGGCCGGAGATGAGCGCCGCCCCCACGAGCGCCAGCCCGATGGAGGCCCATTTGTGCCACGTCAAGGGCTCGCGCCAGAAGGCCCAGGCCAACACGGTGACGATGATCGGCGCCGTGCACTGCATGACGGTGGACACCGAGGCGCCGTTCAGCATTACAGACCGGACCCAGAGCGCCTGGAAAGGCCCCACGGCCAGCATACCCATGCCCGCCAGCCAGAACAGGTCACGCCGTGACACGCGCAGCAACCCGGGGGACAGCACCAGCATGGGAAGCGCCAGGCAGAGGGCAGAAATCAACACACGCCAGAACGCCAGGCCGAGCGACGGCATGCCCGTGGCGGCCGTGAAAGCCTTGATGAACATGCTCGACGTGGACCAGAAGACCGTAGCGAGCACGACCAGCCCCAGGCCAAGCCAGCCCCCCTCCCGGCCGCGGATCAGCCGACTTCCGGCGAAAGCCGGAGCGCAGCCAGAAAGCGCCGGTCAAAACCGGGCTCGAGGTCCAGGTTGACCTGGCGCGCCCGCGCGAGCAATCTGCCCGGCGCGCTCGAGTTGGGCCTCGTCCAGCATCAGGGCTGCGCCCAGCCCCGCACCGTTGGCCAGAGGCTCGATCACTTCCTGCGGCACCGGGGGAATCATGCCCAGGCCCGCGACGGCCGGCACGTTAAGCTGGCTGCCGAACGATCCGGTCAGGATCAGGCGCCGGAGATCGGCCGGGCGCAAGTCGAGCTGGTCCAGCAGGATATCCATGGCCGCGCGGATGGCTCCCTTGGCCTTCTGCAGCTCACGGATGTCGTGCTGGGTCAAATAGAGGGCCACCCGCGTCCCGGCTTCGCCGGCGTCCTCATCGGCCCCACGGCGATCGACCCCCTGGTCGGTGACCAGGAAACGGCGCACACCACGCTCATCGAGGCTCAGGCGCCCACCAAAGACCGGGTGCTCCGTGGCCAGCCGGCCGCTGGCGTCGATCACGTCAGCCTGGCGCAGCTCGTGGACGAGCTCCAGCAGCCCTGAGCCGGTGAGGCCCACGGGGGGCAGATCGCCAACCGTGACCAGCTTCAGCTCGCCATCAGGAAGGGCCTGCGCGCCGACGATGGCGCCGTCTACCGCACGTGTGCCGCAGGAGATATTGACACCCTCGAAGGCCGGGCCCGCTGCCGTCGAGCCGACGACGATGCGGTGGCCGTCGGTCACCATGACCTCGCCGTTGGTACCCAGGTCCATGGCAGCCATCGGCGCCGTCGTGCGGTCAAAATCGTAACAGACGAGACAGGCCAGGGCGTCAGACCCGACGAAGCCGCCGACCAGAGGGGGCAAGGCTACCTCAGCCTGGGCCGGGAAGACGCCGGTAAATGGGTTGCCGGGATCGTCGCCGCGGAAGCGGACGACCTCCTTGCTGTAGGGCTGGAACGGCAGGCCCGCCAGGGAATCCACCGGCAGGCGCAGCAGGAGGTGGTGCATGGCGCAGTTGCCGACGATCGTGACCTTCCTCACCCGGGCGCGGGCGTTGAGGCCGAGCTTGAGCGCGTCCACGGCCTGCACGATGGAGGAGATGGCCAGGACAGAAACGCGCCTGGCCGTCTCCGGGCCGAGCTGGGCGGCGGCCAGGCGCGAGATGACGTCGGCCCCGAAGGCCGTCTGCTGGTTGAGCGCGCCGGCCCCGGCGCACACCACGCCCTCGTCCAGCGTCGTGACGAACGCTGCTACGGTGGTGCTGCCCAGGTTGACGGCCAGCCCGAGCGGCACGCCACGCCGGCGGTGGTCGTCACTGGCATGGAAGATCTTGTTCGAGTAGACCACGATAGGCGCCAGCATGACCGACACATCGCCCAGCACACGCGCCCGGCATGCCAGACGGTAATGGGCGGCCTGTTCGGGGGGGGTGAGCCCGGCGAGCTCGTGCTCGTCGAGCGGGTCCAGCGCCCCTTCCGCCATCACCTTGCACTTGAGGCAGGTGCCGCGGCCGGCACAGGGCTGCTCGAAGGGCAGCCCGCTGGCAAGCAGCGCGCTGCTGAGCACGCTGCCCTCCTCCACGGCGACCGCACGCTGGTCGTTGCCATAGCTGACGGTTACGTGAGCTGTCACGATTCACTTGGCCGGCGTGAGCACGAGCCGCACTTCGTTGTAGAAGCTCTCGACGTGCGTATGCATGATGCGTTCGGCCACCCCGGCGTCGTGCGCCGCGGATGGCGTTGACCAGGGCCAGGTGCTTCTCCACCGACCCGGGCAGGAAACCAAGGGGCGACGGCGCTTCGCGGCTCGCGGGCAAGACCAGGTACCAGAAACGCAGCGAGAGGCCAAAGAAATGGTCGAGCGTTTCGGCCAGATACTTGTTGCGCGCCGCGGCGGCGATGGCCTGATGGAACTTCTGATCGATATCGAAGAGGGCACGCGGGTCGGCCGGGTTGGCGGCCATCTGCTGCTGGCGAAGGGCATCCAGCACCGCGAGATCGTCGGGAGTGGCGTGCTGCGCCGCCAGCGAGGCGGCCAGCGACTTGAGGGTCAGCCGCAAAGCGCTGATCTGTTCGAGATCGGGCAGGTTGACATCGGCCACGTAGATGCCATGGCGAGGCGTGATG